>CAMQVM010000126.1 GCA_947038135.1 uncultured Rikenellaceae bacterium | reverse complement strand
GTTAGAGGTAGCAATACATATCGCTTCTATATTCGCTATGATAATGCTGCCATTGATTCGTACCCGCAATACAATGGCTTCGCTGTTCGTTGCGTAGCAATTTAGTTTTCTGCTTATTAGATTATATTTGACTGTTTTGCTATTGATGGTATTTTTTAGGGTTGTTATAACACTAAAAATACCAAGAAGAAGAGGTTATTAATAAATTGATGTTATGCAATATTCTCAGATAGTAATATAGTCACAAATCAAAAAAGACTGGATTTAAATCCAGTCTTTTTTATTATATAAATCTTTTCAATCCACGAAGTAAAATATAATTTGAATTAGTCAACTATATAACTAATTAAGTTTCTATTTTATTCTCTTACAGCTTCGTAATTTTATTAACATAAACTTCTATTTATTAAGTGTAATTTAAAACACACACCATATAATAGATTTATCGTTGAACATACCCGCGCCACTTCTCAATAACCTGCAAGAAGTCGTCAGCTATCTCCGACTCAAAAAACATTCTCTCTTTAGTACGTGGGTGCTCAAACCCTAAGCTCTTAGCATGAAGCGCTTGACGTGGCATAATCTTAAAGCAGTTATCCACAAATTGCTTATACTTAGTGAAAGTAGTACCTTTAAGTATTTTATCGCCGCCATAACGCTCATCACGAAATAGTGGGTGACCTGTATGCTCCATGTGCACACGTATTTGGTGTGTACGTCCTGTTTCGAGCTGGCACTGCACTAGTGTAACATAAGCAAACCTTTCAAGCACTTTATAGTGAGTAACAGCGTGCTTACCTACATCTTCGCCCTCATGCACTGCCATTTTAAGGCGGTCTTTAGTGCTACGAGCTATATTGCCCTCTATCACACCCTCATTATCTTCAAAATCGCCCCATACTAAAGCGACATATTTACGCTCTATCGAATGGTCAAAAAACTGTTTTGCTAAAGCAGCGTGTGCAAACTCATTTTTAGCAACTATAAGTAGTCCCGATGTGTTTTTATCTATTCGGTGCACAAGCCCTGCTCTCAAATCATGGTCTATCCATAGTGAAGAGTCTTGTAGATGAAATGTTAGAGCATTTACTAGCGTGCCTGAGTAGTTACCATGTCCAGGGTGTACTACCATGCCTGCCTCTTTGTTAAGCACTATGATATCTGCATCTTCATAAATTATATCAAGAGGTATATCTTCGGCAATAATATTTATTACTCGTAGAGGATAAGGCATCATTATCGATATCTTATCAAGAGGTTTTACTTTGTAGCTAGCCTTTACTGAGTTGCCATTGACAATTATACTACCTGTTTCAGCAGCATTTTGTATTCTGCTTCGAGAGGTGTTCTCAAGCTTTGATGATAGAAACCTATCTACACGTACCATTGATTGACCACGGTCTACTGTTATTGTGTAGTGCTCAAAAAGCTCATCATCAGCATTTTCAACTACTACTCCAGAGCCCACTTCAATATCTGAAACTGAATCCAAATCTGAATCCAAATCCAAACTTGAATCTAAAACCACCTCATTACTACCACCTAAATTCTTCTCTAAGAGCTCATCACCCTGATCGCATATCTTATTCGACATTCTTCTTACTTTCCTTTATTACTCTATTATTAATTCTTCGTTCTCCAGCTCTGCAAATATGCTATCTACTGCTATTTGTATGCTATCTTTTAGTTTAAGTGACTCTTTTAATTTAAGTGACTCTTTATACTCCTCAATATCTTTTTTATTCTGTATGATAGATTTTGCAACCTTGTCTTTATCAGTAGTAAGTGTAATAGATATCGACCGTCCATACATTGCAACTCTACCTCCTAATATCGACTGTGTCTGAACTTTCAAATCACGAGAATCTTTAGTGTTGATATTTTCGTAATTTGTAATACCAACATTAAAACCCGACTCCCAAAGTTTATTCTTTGCTGCCGAGAGGGTTAGTCCTATTATGCTAGGCACTACGGGCTGAGGATCTACGGGGTTTAACCCTACAACTAACGATACACTGCTTCCCACTTCTCCCATGATATTGCTAGTAGCATCTATTTGAGCCCCTTTATAAGTCTGCATCAATACATTATTTGTAGCTATGTCTGCTTGATAGGTTATCTTATCAATTTCAAATCCGCTACCTACAATTTTATTCTTCGCCTGTCTTAATGAAAAGCCTGTAACATAAGGTATAGGTACAACTTTAGCTTTAGATGCGTTGATTGTAAGAAACACACGTCGTCCTTTTTTAACATAGTTTCCCCCTTTAGGATACTGGTCTAGTATTACACCTCCAGCCTTGCTAGCAACGTGTAGAGAGTCGATAACCTCTAGCACCAGCTCTATGTCTTCTGAGCTATTTACTGCCTGCTGCATTGTCATATCTGAGAAGTCGGGTATACTATACTTATGTCCATGGCGTGTTGCTACCCCTAATGAAAGATGAACAATAAATGCTATAACTATTATAAATAGCAGTGCGAAAACTATATTTCTAGCAAGAATGTTTCCTGCAAGCCTTTTTAATAACTTCATATTTTGCTTTTGTTAGTTGATTTAGTCTCTATTTTACTACTCGGTTGGTGTCGGTGTCAGGAAATACAACCGATGGCTTAAAATCTTTAGCCTTGTAAAAATCCATATACGCATAAGAGATAATTATTACTATATCTCCTACTGCTACTTTACGTGCTGCTGCTCCATTAACACAAATTTGTCCGCTGCCTCTCTCTCCTTTTATAATATATGTTTCAAAACGCTCGCCGTTGTTGTTGTTGACAACAGCTACCTTTTCGCCCTCAATCATACCTGCGGCATCTAAAAGGTCGGCATCAATTGTTATGCTTCCTACATAATTCAAGTCTGCTTGAGTAACTTTTACTCTGTGTATTTTAGACTTTAAAACCTCTATATACATTGTCCTATCTCTATTTTAGAATGTAATGTTATCTATTAATCGTATATTACCTACCTTTACTGCAATACAGGCACGTCGCTCTGTTGCATCTTCCAAAAGTGCTATTGGTTGTAGTGTATTAGCATCTACTACCTCAAAATAGTCTATTTTAAACCCTTGTATGCACTCTATTTGCTCTTTTACCCACTCTTTAGTGTGCTCTAGGTCGGGCGACCATGCTGCCACCTTTGAAGCCTCTATCATAGTACGGTATATTATAGGTGCTACCTCTAGCTGCTCATCTGATAGTAGCATATTACGTGAGCTTAATGCTAGCCCTCTATCATCTCGGAATATCTCACACCCAATAATTTCGATATCGAGCTTTAAGTCGCTGCTCATTTTACGTATTATAGCTAGCTGCTGAAAGTCTTTCTCTCCAAAATATGCACGTGTAGGGGTTGCAAAGTCAAAAAGCTTGCTTACCACCTGCGCTACACCATTAAAGTGTCCTGGTCGTTGAGCTCCCTCCATTACGCTCTCTAATGTGCCGAAGTTAAACTTGCGGTTATCGGCTTGTGGGTACACCTCTTCGACTGATGGCATAAATAGTATATCGCACTCTGCCGATTGAAGCATTGCTATATCTTTATCTTCAGTGCGAGGGTATGACGATAGGTCTGATTTATCGTTAAATTGTGTTGGGTTTACAAATAGGCTAACCACCACACAGTCGTTCTCTTTTCTCGCCCTCTCTACTAACGAAAGGTGTCCATTGTGTAGAGCCCCCATGGTAGGAACAAATCCTACTGAGCCTCGCTCTTTTGCTGCGGCAATCTCAATTTTGAGGTCGCTTACTTTTCTTATTATATTCATTTGCTTTTATATGAGCAATTACGTTATTCTGCAATTAATATTATTTGCTACAAAGTTGTTTGTTCTTGGCGACAAAGATAAACACTTAAAGTAATCTAAACAAGAACTTTTATCATTTAAGGCATTAATTGTATATTTTTTTTCATTATATTACATCTTTATTGCAGAACACTGTTAAATTTACTACCTTTGTAGGCGTATTATATCTTAAAAAGGTATGTTTTCATTTATATAATTAAAACCAATAATAATGTTTTTATCTCTTTTTAGCTCTCCTTACTTCGCCCTTTTTGTAATTATTGCAATAGGTTTCATGGTAGGAAAAATTAAAGTTAAGGGTGTTTCCCTTGATGTATCAGCTGTAATTTTTATAGCTCTTTTGTTCGGTCACTTTGGCGTAACTATACCGTCAGAGCTGAGTGATTTTGGCATGGTGTTGTTTATATTCACCATCGGTATACAGGCAGGACCTGGATTTGTAGACTCCTTTAAAAGTAAGGGCAAAACTTTGGTTATACTATCTTTGATAATAGTGTTTTCGGCAACCATTGTAGCAATGCTGCTTCAACGCATATTTGGCTTTTCGGCAAGCGAAACAACTGGTTTGTTGACTGGCGCACTAACAAGCACCCCTGGGCTAGCTACTGCACGTGAGCTTACGGGCGATAATACTGCTGTTGCATACGGTATGGCATACCCTTTTGGTGTGATTGGAGTTATTTTGTTTGTGAAGCTGCTACCTAAAATATTGAAAATAGATATCTCCAAAATTGAAAAAGAGTCTGAAAAGAATAAGTTCGATAAGTTTCCTAAGATATATAGAGGAGTATACAAAATCACAAATAGCAATATATTTGGTGTGTCGATTGTAGATCTACGTATTCGCACAATGACAGGAGCTGTTGTAGCAGGGGTGAAGCATGAAGGTAAGTTTGTAGTGCCAACGCCACAAACCATTCTCCAAAATGGCGATTTAATAAAGGCAGTAGGTACTAAAGAGGCGCTAGGCAAAATTAAGTTATTTGTTGGTGAAGAGGTTGATGTAGATCTAAACAAAGATGAAAATAACCAATATGAGCGTTGCACAGGTCTAATGACAAATAAAGCTCTTATTAATCAGTCGCTATCATCGCTCAACCTACAACAAAATTTTGGCTGTACAATAACACGAATACATCGAAGCAGTGTAGATCTTGCTCCATCGCCCGATTTAACACTTAAGTTTGGTGATAAACTGGTTATCGTAGGGTCGCAAGAGAATATGGCACAGATACTCAAACTTATAGGTAACGATAAAAAGCAGCTTTCAGATACCGATTTCTTCCCTATCGCACTAGGTATTATATTAGGGGTCTTGTTTGGTAAGTTGTCGCTTAATTTCGGATCGGGTTTCTCGTTCTCATTTGGTCTAACGGGGGGTATTTTGCTTGTTGCTCTGCTTCTAAGTGCTAAAGGACGTACTGGTAAAATTATGTGGACTATGTCTAGTAGCTCTAATCAGCTGCTTCGTCAGCTTGGGTTGCTGCTGTTTCTTGCAGGTGTAGGAACATCTGCTGGTGCTACGGTGGTTGATAGCTTTATGAACGATGGTTTAAGTATGTTCTTTTCGGGTGCCGTAATTACTCTTGTGCCTATGGTGCTTGCTACGTTGGCATCGAAATATATATTTAAAATTAATCCGCTTGATCTTTTTGGAGTTATCACTGGTGGCATGACAAGCACCCCAGGGTTAGCTGCTGCCGACTCTATGACCTCTAGCAG
>CAMQVM010000125.1 GCA_947038135.1 uncultured Rikenellaceae bacterium | reverse complement strand
AATGCTCTTAAAATAGCCGCTTCGAAGCATGATATTGTCGCTATACGTGTATATGATCAACGTGAATATACGATGCCTGATGTTGGCATTGTAGAGCTTTGTGATGCCGAAACAGCTGAAAAGGTGTGGGTTGATACATCTAGCTCAAGCGTTCGTCGTGCCTATGAAGAGCATGGACAGCGTATGCGTTTGTTAATCGATAGCACACTAATACGTTATAGAGTAGATAACGTAGAGATATCTACTGATGAAGATTATGTAAAGGCGCTAATGTTACTATTTAAAAAACGTTAACAACAATGATTAAGATTGATAAAAAATATTTAAACAGGTTGTTATGGGTGTTTGCACTCCTTTCATCGCCACTATTGGCGATAGGGCAGAGCAGTGCTGATAGTACTGTGGTAGAAAAAAACATACCTCAGTTTCAGGCTACATTCACTCAAGATACAATCGTTATTGGTGATCAAATATATTTGCAGCTCACCGTAAATAAAGATGTAACGCAGGTTATTGCGTTTCCTGAAATTACAACAGAAGCTACTGAAGGTAAAATTGAGATATTAGGAGCTCCAGAGCTTGATACTTTGAGTGTTGATGGGCGAAAAATATCGATTCAACTACGTTATAAGGTTACGAGTTTTGATGCAGGGTTATACAATCTTGATACCATACCTATGATGTATATTGATAAAAATATTCAAGATACCATCTACTCAGATCCTATATCGCTATATGTTACTACCTACGCAATAGATACAACCACCTATGTTATGGCTGACATCAAGCCACGCCTTGACGAGCCTTTTACATTTGCTGAGTTGTTAGATATGATCATGGCGTTGTTATCTTCACCTTATACCTATATGGTGTTATTGGTGCTGCTGATTTTAGTGCTTGCATTAATATATTTACGCCGCCGTAAAACTATAAGTAGTAAACCTAAAATTGTAGAACCAGCTCATATTATAGCTATTCGTAAGTTGGTAGATATTGATAATAGTAAGCTGTGGCAAAATGGTATGGTAAAGCAATATTATACAGAACTTACAGATGTTATTAGGGTTTATCTTCATGGTAGATATGGAGTTAATGCAATGGAAATGACTTCGCTAGAGATATTTGACGCACTTCGTGAAGAAGATATAACAGCTAAAGATTTCGAAAAGCTAAAGCAGCTATTGATCCTATCTGACTATGTTAAATTTGCAAAAATATCAACTACTGAGCAAGAGAATACCGATTCGTATAATCAAGCATATTATTTTGTAGAAGAGACAAAACTTACTATAATACCGAAAGATAATAATCAAGAGAAGGAGGAGACAAAATGAGAGTAATTTTAATGATATTACTTGCTGTTATCTGTTTCGATGCCACTGCTCAATCAGAGAAAGGGTTAGTTAGAAAAGGTAATAAAGAGTACGATAAAGGAAATTTTGTAGATGCACAAGTAGATTATCTCAAGGCATTTGAAATTGATAGTACGTCTTATAATGCAGCCTTTAATCTTGGTGCTGTTCTATATAAGCAAGAGCGTATGGAAAATGCTGAACAGGTGTTACTTGAGGTTGTGAAAGACTCGTTGTCTGAGCATTTCAGCAAATCATCTTTTAATCTAGCTAATACTTACCTTAAGCAGCGAAAGCTTGAGGAGGCAATAGCGATGTATAAAAAATCTCTTAGGGTTGCCCCTACCGACACCCTAGCCAAGCAAAACTTAGCCTATGCGCAACAGCTGCTCCAAAATGACAACGAGCAGAATGACAAAGATGGCGATGGCGGCGATGGAGGCGATGGCGGTGAAGGCGAGGACGACCAAGACAAAAAAGAGAGTAAAGACAAAGGCGACAAAGAAAACGAAGACAAAAAGGAAGATAAAGGCAAGCCAGATCAGAATGATGGAGATAAAAAGGATGACAAAAATAGTGGTCAACCCAAAAATCAACCAGGTCAAATGAGTAAAGAAGAGGTAGATCAGCTGTTAGAAGCTATTCAAGCTAACGAAGACGAAACTCAAGAGAAGGTCAAGAAAAGTAAGGCCGCTGGTGTGAAGCAACGAAATGTCAAAAACTGGTAATCTTCAACTGTTTAATAATAAATATAATTGCCATATATAATGGATATAGTTAGATTTGAAAATCAATATTTACTTTTTTTACTTTTGTTGATACTACCCATGATTGGGTTTTACATCTTCAAAATAAAAGGAGGCAAGGCGAGCGTTTCCATATCATCTGTTGCAGGTGTTAAGGGGCTGCCTAAAACCATGCGATACTACTTTAGGCATTTACCCTTTTGTCTACGCTGTATTGCTTTAGCACTTATTATTGTGGCGTTAGCTCGTCCGCAAGGTGCTGAAGATAACCAAACCATATCAACCGAGGGTATTGATATAATAATGGCATTAGATGTGTCAACAAGTATGTTAGCACGAGACTTAAAGCCTGATAGGCTTACCGCTTCTAAAGAGGTTGCTACAAGGTTTATTTTAGATCGAAAGAGTGACAGGCTAGGACTTGTGGTTTTTGCTGGTGAGAGTTTTACTCAAAGTCCTTTAACTACTGATCATGCTTCAGTTATCAACCTATTGAACCATGTAGGTAGCGGAATGATAGATGATGGTACTGCTATTGGTTCGGGGCTTGCTACTGGCGTAAATCGTCTGAAAGATAGTCCATCAAAGAGTAAAGTACTTATTTTACTTACTGATGGTGTTAATAATAGCGGGCAGGTGTCGCCTCAAACAGCTGCTGAGTTGGCTGCAGCATCGGGTGTTAAAGTCTATACTATTGGTGTTGGTACTGAGGGTATTGCCTCTTTTCCTGCTACTGATGCGTGGGGTCATCCTACTTACATGGATGCCAAGGTTGAGATTGATGAGGAGGTGTTAAAGGAGGTTGCAGAGCTTACAGGAGGTAAGTATTTTAGAGCAACCGACAATCAGAGCCTTAAAGATATATATGAGTCAATTAACACCTTAGAGAAGACAAAAATAGATATCGAGAGTTTTATCTTATATAAAGAGTATTTTGCTAGGTTCTTGATTTTCGCCCTATCTCTTCTCGTAATAGAGATTTTGTTAAGGCACCTTTACCTGCGTCAGATACCGTAAGATATTACACTATCTATAATAAGAAAAAAATTAGTTATGTTAAGATTTGAATCACCAAATTACCTATATTGCCTATTTATAGTACCCGTACTTATTGGTGTATATATTTATGTAAAGCATCGTCACCGTGCGAGGATGCTCCGTTTTGGAAACACAACAACACTAAAGCAGCTTACTCCAGATGCGGCGTGGTTTAAGGTGCAGATGAAATATTTTTTAGTTATCTCTGCTATAGCCTTTGGCGTGCTAGCACTTTCACGCCCACAAATAGGCTCTAAGCTTAAAGAGGTAGAGAAAAATGGCGTTGAAATAATGATTGCTGTTGACGTATCTAATAGTATGTTAGCAGAAGACATATCTCCATCACGTCTTGAAAAAACAAAGTATGCTATCTCAAAGCTGGCATCATCATTACATGATGATAGGCTAGGGTTGATAGTCTTTGCTGGAGATGCATTTGTGCAGCTACCAATAACATCTGATTATGTATCTGCACGCAACTTTGTAGAGTATATATCACCTGATATGGTATCTAATCAAGGTACATCTATAGGTAAAGCTTTGGAGTTAGCCTCTCGTTCTTTTTCGCATCAAAGCGAAAAGAGCAGGGCTATAATACTTATATCGGATGGTGAAGATCATGATGCTACTGCTATTTCGGTAGCAGCTGAAATAGCAAAAAAAGGTGTTCCTATCCATGTAGTGGGTATTGGCTCGCCTGATGGTGCACCAATCACTATTGGTGGTGAGCATATTAAAGACGAGGAGGGCAACATGGTTGTTTCACGTCTTAATGAGGCTATGTTACAAGAGTTGGCGTTGTCATCGGGCGGCTTATATGTTCGAGCTACCAACCGCTCAGTGGGACTTGAAGAGATCGTGAATGAGATTAAAAAGATGGATAGCGCAGAGTTTAGCTCTACTATGTTTGATGAATATAGTGAGCAGTATCAATACATATTAGCCATTTGTCTTTTATTGTTATTGATTGAATTTGTTGTTTTGGAACGTCGAAATCATGTAGTATCTCGTATGACTCTTTTTAATAAAAAAGATGACGAGGCAGATAAAGTTTAAATAAATACTATTTGATATTATGGCGTTTTTAAGATGTATATTTTGCATGGTTATGGTGGTTATATCTCCATTGTTTGCTATCTCTCAAACTACATTCAAAGTTGAGCTTCCAGCTGTTGTGGCTGTAGACGATACTTTTTCTGTTATTTTCAAAGTTAATACTAATAGAGTAGATGTTAATATTGAAGATTTCGAATCTTTAAATTTTCAAGAGTTTGAGGTCATTACAGGACCGTATATAACTCAAAGCATAGTGACTAGTTTTTGCAACTTTGGTAGTGATAAAAGCATGATGACTAATTTTGTTAACTTTGATAATGCTGTTCAGTCAACAACTGAGTATAGGTACGTTTTAAAGGCGGTAAATACTGGTATATTTCTATTAGGAGGGTCTACTGTTACTGTTGATGATAAACAATTTACTACTACTGCAATACAAGTCAAAGTATTGTCTGCCGCAGTAGCCAAAAATGAGTTGATTCCAGATATTGAGATTCCAGATAGCGATATTTATGTTAGTTATGTTGCCAGCAAAGACACTGTTTATAAAGGGGAGGCGTTGTTAACCACTTTGTTGAGATACCGAAAAGATGAATTGCTCGGGGTTTCAAATAACGCCAAATGCTTACATACCTCAAAATCTCTTAATGGATATTATAGGCATCATCTTCCATCACTCGGGTATATGTCATCAGATACTCTTATTGATCAATTTGATTATGCAGTTGATACGCTTGAGCAGGCTCTTATTTTTCCATGTCAAGCAGGTGTCTTAGAGGTCAGCCCAGTAGAGCAGTTTTCAACAATTTACCTTATGCTAGACACTGTTACAAGTTATTCTGATGAGTTCAAAAAGAGGGTTTTTGGTGACTTATACGGTACAGGGTCTAATCTAAGAAGTGTTGACATCAATAAAAAAATGTTATCTTTACCATTTGATATAGTAGTTAAGGAGCTCCCAGAAGATAAACCAAGCCTTTTTCAAGGTGCTATTGGTACATTTGATGTAGATGTTAAGCTTAGCAAAGATACAACAATGGTTAATGAGCAATGTTCGGTTATTGTCACTATATCAGGTGTTGGTAACTTAGTTCATGTTACTGCTCCTAAGTTAGAGTTGGAGGGAGGTTTTGAGGTGCGCTCCCTAAATGATGAGTATCGAGTAGACAGAAGCGGATATAAAGTTATTAAGAGCTTTGAATATCCTTTTGTTTTTACTGAAAAAGGAACGTTTTACACCCCCTCTATCGAGTTTTCATATTTCGACTTATCTGAAAATAGATATAAAACTATCATTACAGAGCCTTTGTCTATTGAGGTGCAGTAGATCGGAAGAGCACACGTCTGAACTCCAGTCACTCCGGAGAATCTCG
>CAMQVM010000124.1 GCA_947038135.1 uncultured Rikenellaceae bacterium | reverse complement strand
AGATGATGTAGGAATTACATAAAACTCTAAAAAGTAAACCCTAAAGAGTGATGCAACAACAACAGCAAATATTATAGACTCAACCCATCCACCAATAGAGTTATATAGCTTTGAGGAGCTTTTTTTGTCTAGGTGCTTGTTCCAAAAAAGCTTTAGGTACAACTTCGATATATATACATCATATATAACCGCTACACCAATCAGTGTCCACCAGCTTTCACGCCATACCACAAACCAAAGTATATATATAAGGGAAACAGCTGAAAATTTAACCCATTTATTTAAAAAAATATTCAATATCTTTTTCATACATTATAATTTTATTATTCTATATTTTAAATGTAAAATTCTATTTACTGCAATCTAACAGCGAAAAATAGATGCTTACCACAATTTTATCAGGCGATAGAATTATTATAGACCCAATAGGTCGTTCATGCTATATACACCCTTTTTGCCTGCCAAAAACTCAGCTGCCACAACTGCACCAAGAGCAAAGCCCTCTCTACCTTTAGCTGTGTGCTCAATGCGCAACATATCTACCTCGCTCTCCCATGTAACAGTGTGTGTTCCAGGAACAATACTTCGTCTTATCGCCCCAATCTCTAGCTCGTTAGGCTCTGTTGTAGTGCCACAAATCCAGCTCTCTTTACGCTCAATACCATCTAAAATACCCTCTGCAATAGTTATAGCAGTGCCACTAGGAGCATCTTTTTTCTGCGTGTGATGAACCTCCTCTACTGTTACATCATATTGAGGGTACGGGTTCATTAACTGAGCTAGCTTTTTGTTTACTTCAAAAAACAGGTTTACGCCAATACTGTAATTAGATGCGTAGAAAAAAGCACCATTTTTAGCCTCTGTAAGCTTCATTACCTCATTGTAATTGTCTAGCCATGCAGTAGTTCCGCACACTACGGGGACGCCAGCTTCTAGGCATTTAACGATATTTTGATAAGCCACCGATGGAGCTGAAAACTCAATGGCAACATCTATATCTTTTAGCTTTTCGCTATTTAAATCTTCTTGATTATTTACATCGATGATAAGAGCCACATTATGAGAACGATACTCTAATATTTTAGCGATCTCTTTGCCCATCTTACCATATCCTACTATAGCAACATTCATATTTACAAAATTATTTATTATATTTGCAAAGATAAAAAAAAATATAGTAATGACAAGATACTTTTTAGAATTATCATATAATGGTAGGGCATATAATGGCTGGCAGATTCAAAATAATGCACCATCGGTACAGCAAACTATCGAGGGGTCACTATCTAAGATGCTGAATGACACGATCTCTATCGTTGGTTGTGGCAGAACTGATAGTGGTGTGCACGCATCATATTATGTTGCACATTTCGACTCAGAAAAGAGTGATAAAATAGAGAAAGATGATTTTATTTACCACTTAAACTGTATGCTTCCACACGATATAGCAATAAAAAGTGTAAAAAAAATGGCTGGAGGTGCTCATGCTAGGTTTGACGCAATTGAAAGAGAATATAAGTATTATATAGTTTGTAAAAAATCGCCTTTTTATTTTAGCAGTATGTATCAATATCTTATCCCCTTAGATATCGAAAAAATGAACATTGCTGCAAAATCACTACTAAATAATACCGATTTCACCTCGTTTGCTAAGCTTCATTCAAACAACAAAACAAATATTTGCAAGGTGAAAGCGGCGTATTGGGTGAAAGAGGATGACACCTTAATATTCACTATTCAGGCAGATAGGTTTTTAAGAAATATGGTAAGAGCAATCACTGGAACGCTTATTGATATTGGTAGAGGTAAAATATCGCTTGAGCAGTTTGAGCAGATAGTAGAGAGTCGCAATATTCACTGCACTAAATCAACAGCTCCAGCGCATGGTTTATATCTAACAAATGTCACTTACGAAGATAAAATATAATCTATGAAGATAATATGTATAGGGCTCAATTACAAAGCCCATATCAAAGAGATGGGGCACGAAACCCCTGAACAACCTGTTTTTTTTATGAAGCCCGATACGGCGCTGCTTAGAAACAACGACCCTTTTTATCTTCCTGAGTTTTCGTCAGAGGTAGATTATGAGTGTGAGTTAGCGGTTAAAATCAACAGAGTAACAAAGGCAATAAGCCACGAATATGCGCACCGATGCTATGATGAGGTGGCGGTAGGTGTAGATTTTACGGCTCGTGATATTCAGCGTGAGCTTTGCAAGGCTGGTTTGCCATGGGAGGCATCAAAGGCTTTTGACAAGTCGACACCTTTGCCAAACAAATTTATTTCACTATCATCACTTGGCAAAGATATTCAAAATTTGAACTTCAATTTAGATATAAATGGGGTGACAGTGCAGGGCACAAATAGCTCAGATATGCTTTTTGGTATAGATGAGATAATCGCCTATGTATCTAAATATGTAACTTTAAAGATTGGTGATATAATAATGTCTGGTACTCCCGTAGGAGTTGGTAAAGTGAATATCGGCGATCATCTTGAGGCTTATTTAGAGAGCAATAAATTACTAGATTTCAATATTAAATAAATAATTAATTAAATATAATATGTTTGTAAATAATAAAATTTCAGAAGGAGTATTTCATATTTGTGTCAATGACCGTAGAAAGTCGCTTTTTGAGAACCTTTGGCCTCTTCCTAATGGTGTGGCATACAACTGCTACCTTATAAATGATGAAAAAACGGCTCTTATAGATACTGTTGAGAGTGGTAGTGATCTTGATTTTATCCAAAAAATAGAGTTGTCGCTTGGAGACAAAGAGCTTGATTACCTTGTTATCAACCACATGGAGCCAGACCATTCAGGCTCTATAAAAGATGTTGTTAAGCGCTGGAAAGATGTTAAGATTGTAGGTAACAAACAGACTTACAAGATACTAGCTGGTTATCTTGGTAGTCTTCCTAACCTTATTGAGATAAAAGATGGTGAAGAGCTAAGTTTAGGTAGTCATAATCTTAAATTTATACTCACACCGTGGTTGCACTGGCCAGAGACAATGATGACCTACGAAACAACAAAAGAGCTACTGTTTTCAGGAGATGCTTTTGGGTCGTATGGCACACTAGATGGTGGTGTTTTCGATGATGAGGTTAGGGTAGAGTACTATCTTGACGAGATGCGACGCTACTATACTAATATCGTAGGTAAGTATAGCAATATGGTGCAGAAAGCTTTGGTGAAGCTTAATGGTATATCTGTTAGTCATATTTGCCCTGTACATGGACTTATATGGAGAAAAAACCCTGCTCAAATACTTGCCTTGTATGATAAATGGAGTAGTCATGAGTCTGACGATGCGGTGGTTGTGATATATGCCTCTATGTATGGGCACACTGAAAGCATGGCAGACCATATAGCAAGAAGCATATCTCTTAAAGGGGTTAAAGATATAAGGGTTTATGATGTATCTAAAACTCATGTATCATACCTTATAAGTGAGGTGTGGCGTTGTAAGGGTGTTGTGCTAGGTAGCTGTGCTTATAATACTGAGATGCATCCTAATATGGAGCATTTATGTACTGAGCTAACGCATTATGGTGTGAAAAATAAAAAATTAGCAATTTTCGGCTCATATAGCTGGAATGGTGGTGGAGTACGTAACTTATTGAAATTTGCTGAAGCAGTGAAGTGGGACTCTGTATGTGAGCCAATAGATATATTAGGTCGCCCTACAATGGATAAATTAGCAGAGGTAGCTGTAATGGCACAATCAATGGCAGATGCTATTAAAAAGTAATAAATAATGGAAAAAATAGTAGGACAAGAGTATATTGCTAGTTGTACAGTGACACAACATCACACAGCTAAGCATCTTGGATCAGGTGATATGGATGTATATGCTACACCTGCCATGATTGCATTAATGGAAAATGCAGCAACAACGCTACTGTCATTGCACCTTCTTGATGGAGATAGCTCGGTGGGTGTAGAGATAAGTAGCTCACACCTCAAAGCGTCGCCAATAGGTGCTACAATAACAGCAAAAGCAAAAGTTGTAGCAGTAGATGGTCGCTCTGTAAAGTTTGAAATAACAGCAAGCGATGACACCTCGGTTATAGGTAAAGCAACCCATACACGTTTTGTTGTAAACCGTGCTAAATTTTTATCAAAGCTAGCGAGTTGTCAATAAAGAAGGGTCTATTTGTATTGTTTGGGACTCTAGCAGCAACACTAGGGTGTGTTGGGATCTTTACTCCAGGGATTCCTGCTACCCCTCTATTTTTGCTGTCTGCCTACCTATATTCAAAAAGTTCACCTCGTTTACATCATCTGCTTGTTAACAATAAGGTGATAGGTAAATATATATCAAGCTATGTGAAAAAGGGTGGCATGAGCATAAAGAGTAAAGTTATTGCAAATGTCTTTATGTTGGGTATGGTTACCATCTCAACTCTCTTTTTTATTGAAGTTGTAGCGATGAAAATAGTTGCTATTTCATTAGGGTTTATAGGTAGCATGGTGGTGATATTTTATGTAAAAACAGTTGAAGATTGATTTGTGTTTTTTTTAAATGACTCAAATAGTCACTATATCAGCTATTTATATTTAAAGGCTAAAAAAAAACTGCAAAAAGTTTGCATTGTTAAAAAAAAGCTATATCTTTGCAGTGCATTAAGGGAAACATCTTAAAGCACGATTCAGTAGCTCAGCTGGTAGAGCACAACACTTTTAATGTTGGGGTCCTGGGTTCGAACCCCAGCTGGATCACACGAGAGTAACTAATGTTACTGGTGCTAGCTTGAAGCTTCCTAGATTATTGATCTAGGAAGCTTTTTTTATATAGTTTAGGGAGATTCTGTATATTTATCAAAAAGAGGTTATTGAGGGTCTCCTCCTCATTTTCGAGGTTAGTATTCATTATAAAGTCGAAATTATTGTTGGTGATGTGTTTTTTTAAGCAAAAAGTTTAAGGAGTATAAATATAAAATACGCTGTATCTCTTACTCCTCTAAATAGATAAATAAAAGCCTAACTTTAGCATTAAAACTTTTTGCCGCAGAATTGGTAGACCTATTATCAAAATAGTTGACGATTGTACCATGATTATCCCCATCGTTTTTTATATATAGTTGAAAACCTCAAAGTTTAGTATCTAACTATATTATACCATTTAGCTAATTTGGTAATGCGGTAAAATGGAGTAAAGTGACAAAAACTAATGCGATATGACTAAGTATAATAAAAGCCATAATGTCAGGGAAATCACCCCGAGCATCATGGCTTTTTTGCAGGAGATAGCAATATACCGATAAATCACCTGTGTTTATTGTTAGAAGTGAAATAAGTCTTATATGAGATGCTCATCTTGAATATATACAATTTACTTACGAGTAATTTTATTGATGAAGAAACTAGGTTCTTTAATACATATAATAAATATGACAGCACCCAGTTAGAGTATTGTACTTTTCTTAACTGCAAACTACTGCCTTGTTAGCGAATAGGATTCAGTTTCATACTAAAGTATACATCTTTCATCATACCCACATCTCTTTGCAATGTGTCAATTTATTAATGGTGTAATTTTACTAACTACCCTAAAAT
>CAMQVM010000123.1 GCA_947038135.1 uncultured Rikenellaceae bacterium | reverse complement strand
AGTATTCTTATATCGGTCCTGCTAGGGCTAAAATATCATTAGTTTGGATGTTAAATCGAAAAGTAAAGTAAAGAGTAGAATTATGAAAAATATTAAGATATATATATTAATACTATTATCCTTGACTATTATAGGTTCTTGCAAGCGACAAGGCTTTAAAGATAGTTGTAATCCTACAATTAAAATATTCGTAGAGGTTAACTGGGCTGAATCAGGCATTAATCCTACCAAGGAAAATAAAGCATATACTGAGGTGCATAGAGTTTCGATGCGGTTCTTTCCAAAAGATGGCTCTGAGCCATTTGAATGTTATTTAGAAGAGAGTGTACACAATGGTTTTATAGAGGTGCCTATCGGTGAGTACTCAATCATGGCTATGAATGAGTCGGTACATGATGTTTATTGGCACGATATAATGGATTTTACTGATATCAATGATTACAATAAAATTGCTGCAATGGTTGCTCCAAAAGATCCATCATCATATAAATTTTACACCCCAGCAGATGGTGAGTTATTTATGACAGAGGCTCATAAGTTAGCATCGTGGAGCATTGATGATTTTAATGTAACAGCAGATATGATTCAAACCACCAATGGTAATATAACAAAGATCGAAGAGAACTATTTTACTATAAATGTAGATATGAGGAGGTTGACATACGATACTAAAGTTGTTTTAACAGCTAAGAATCTTAAATCGGCACTTGCAATTCAAGGAGCTATGCGAGGATTTTCTCAAAAGGTATATTTGTCTTCAGCAAAAACAGAGGTGTTGCCTGCCACTCAATTTTTCAAGTTTGGAGGGTATACTTATGATGAGGGCTCAATTTGGAATGGCACAGCTGAGGCGATGTTTCAAACCTTCGCAAAGCTTCCTGAGGGGACACAAGCAGAGTATACAATGCTGTTAGATGTGCTTTTGGTTGATGGCTCTGCTTATCTGCCTGATATACCATTTGATTACGTTTTAACCGATGTTGTTAATCCTCAAAATGGCGCATTGATAAACATTGCAGTATCTATTGAGTTGCCCGAGAAAACAGGAGATGAAAATGTATCTGTTGGAGACTGGGACGATGAAGAGCATATAGATCTATAAAAGCATTTACATAAATTTTATCACATATATTAACTTATTATTAATTAACAATTATTAAAATTAAAACATTATGACTAAATCATTCCTTATGTTCGCTACGTGCGGACTGGTAATTGCAAGTTGTTCTAAGGTAGAGAGTGTAAACGAAAATCCTGGAACTGACAATGCTAACACAATTAATTTTGTAACATCTACTACTAGAGGAGCTATCAGCGACCTTACATTGCTGCAAGGTGGATTCCATGTTTATGGAGCAAACAACAGTACAGCTGGATGGCACGAGGGCATCGACGCTCACGAGTACAAACACGACGGAACAAATTGGGCGTGGAATTCAATCTCTCCTGCATGGCCAATAGGTGGCGAGCACTACCCAATGAAGTTTTATGGTCATCACCCTAAAACAGCAGCAGGTTTTACACCAACAGCAGATGCTACTGGCACAACCTCAGCAAGTACTTCAGTAACTGCTGAAATTGAGATTAATGCAAATGCAGGAACTCAAATCGACTATCTAGGTGCAACAAATACAACAAATACAAAACCACCTACAAGTAAGTTAGCAATGGATTTCGACCATATCGTTTCAAAGGTTAACTTTGGAATAATTACAGGTCTTGATGTTACGGCTTATGTAAACGTTGTTAATATCAATGCACTTGTTAATAAGGGTATTTATAACTATGGAACTGCAACATGGGATTTTGGAACTAACACAGCGACAAATAACTATGAATATTTCACTGGTGTAGGTGCAATAGATTTCAATAACACAACAACAACAATAGATTTTAAAACACCTTTCTACGCAGCAGGTCATGCAAATCATTTTATGTTGATTCCACAAAATGCAACTCCTGCATGGGACGGAATAGTAGGAACTGCAGACGCAAATGGTAATGCAACTGGCGTAACAGGCTCTTACATAGGAATGAGTTATCGTGCTGAAACAATGAATCCTACAAATGAAGATGCGGTAGGTTATAAAATGAGATCAAGTTGTGTTACTGATACAGAATGGGCTGGAGGTACAGCTGGTTATATAGCATACAATTCAACAGGTGGAACTTATGATGCTCCGTTATATGTAAAAGTAGGTTTTCCACTTGGTGGCGCTACTTTAACATGGGTGAAAGGTAAAGGATATACTTATAATATGAAAATAGGTACTACTGATGCAACTGGTGGTCTATATCTATCTAAGTATTACTATGATGAAGCAGGTATGAATACTAAAATTCCAGTTGATGGAAACCCAGTGATTACAGATCCAGTAGCTAGTGGTGATATTCACTTTGATGTTAGTGTTGGTGATTGGGATGCTGATACTGAAACAGATTTATAGTAACATTTTATTTAGGGTTATGGGGCTGAACCCCCCATAACTCACTATTTTATCAATTAATTAAATGGCGTATATGAACAGAATAATAACATTAGCAGTACTTGGGTCTATATTTATTTCGTGTCAAAAACAGAATGAAATACAACCACCTATTTCAGAGGGTGGTAATATAAAGTTTACAGTAGATAGCATCTCACCAGGTGCATTAACTAAAGGAGGTGTAATAAACAGTGGTAATATATCCACGATGGGGGTATTTTGCTCTACATCGGCAGTGGTATTTGATGGCACAACTATCCCCGACCATATGTATAAGGCTGAGGTTCAGCTTGGTTTAGGTGGAAAGTGGAATATACAGCCTGCATCTAGCGGTGTTATAGCTAATACTACATGGGAGTCGGGCAAGTATCACTCATTTTTTGCTTTCGCCCCTTATGATGTTGTTAGCTCTGCTGCAAATGTCGTGTCAGACCAAACGGCTGCTGGGTCGCCTACTTTAAAGTATACGGTGCCTGTAGCTCCTCTTGATCATAAAGATCTACTATATAGTTCGCATATAGATGCTATAAACTACAATATAAGTAATACACCAGTATCTTTGCAGTTTGCTCATGCTCTATCTAAAGTTACATTTTCGGCAGCTAAGAGTGATTATGAGGAGGCTGGAGCAACGCCAGAAGTAGTTGTGGTTAAGGCATTTGAGCTCTCTAATATATGGAATAGTGCAACCCTAACCTTTTCAAGTGGTAGTTATGCAGGGGTGTGGGACTATAGCGGTAGCGGTGCAAAAGACCAAAATATAACAACTTCTACTGCTAATGGAGGTTTAAATAGCAGCTCGTTAGGTGCAGTTATGAGTAATATAACAGCAACAGACGGGGCGCTAATGCTAATTCCGCAGCAGTTCGACCTCTCAGCAACTATGACAGTAGTGATGGATATAACCAAAAGTGTTACTATTGGTGGCGTTGCTACACCAGTAACTAATGAGTATATACAGCAGTTTTCGTTAGCTTCTATATCTTCGGCAGGTTGGGCAATGGAAGGATCTTACCACTATAAGTTTACTTATAATGGAGATGGCTTCTTACCTTCAAGTATTGAGGTGGTTGCTACCCAATGGAATGAAGAGGTTGTTGATGGTGATGTTTCAGGTACATATTTAGAGGTGGCAGATAATGAATATATAGCTGGTGAAACTATAAAGATACATTATACCACTGATGCAGCAGCTATTTCATGGTCGGGAAATACTCATGGAATAGTAACACATACACCAGGCTCTGGTTATTTAGAGTATACACCAGATGCTGTAGGTATAGATAACCTGAAAGTTATAGCAGGAAACTTAAATCGTACTGTTACCCTTACATCATTAGGTGTTGACCCTTCAACTGTTACGCCTACTCCTTTTACTGGTAAAACTTATGTCGGTGCATTTTGTCGAGCAGCAGAAACAGAAGAGAGACTTATTGATATGAAGCATAATAACACTGATTGGACAGCTAAGGTGTTATGGATTGATGGACGGTGGAGTGTTGGAGATATTGTGTTAGATACTAACTATCCTTCCACCTTTCCTGTGAATGGTACTAATCCTGTTGATTTAACTAGCATGGCAAGTAGTGTAAGTGGTACAGGAGATATTAAATTTCGTATAGGTTTGAAAAATCAATATGTTCCTACTCTTCAATATCCAGTGCGTTATGCGTTAGTTTTAGTAGAGAGTGGAGCAAATAAACAATTTCTTTATCTACGTCAAGGTGAAAACCCTGATTATTTAATGAATAAAGGAGATTTAGATAAAAATGGTGTCGCTATTGAAAATAATAGAGATTATGCAAGAAAGTTTTCGGCTTATAATTTAACAGCTGCTGATTTTAAAAGCGGAACAGCTGCTGGTGGAGTAACAGCAACAAATAATGCACAACATCCACAATTAGCTGCTGTTGGAACTGCCGTTTTTGTAGATTATCCAACGCAAGCAGGGTGTTATTGGCAGCATATGACAAATAACAATGCCACTTATACACGTCGTGCTTATCACCCTACAAAGGCTATATCGGCACTTACTAGTTGGAGTTCAAATCTTAATTTTTCGGTATATTGGAATACATTATCTGCTACTGAGAGAGTTTCTCCATTAAACTATCCTATCAATAGCATTAATTATGATTTCCGTCGCCCTAACGATGGCTCTATAAGTGCTTTGGTTGCAAATGGACCTATTACAAACTCTGAAATGCGTCAGTCATTATGGGTTACACCGCTTGCTGGTAGTGGTACAACTAATAATGAAAACTTAGTTTTTGGCTATTATGCTGATGGGTACTTTGATCGTAGGACAATAGGGGCTTCTGAGGGTGACACACCTTACCCAGAATCTACTGTTGAGCAGGGAACACAAAATGTAGCATATATGGGTTTTGTTTTTTATAATCCAAATACTCATGCTTCTCTATTCTTTCCTGCATCTGGCTTTAGAATCTATACTAATGGTGCGCTCTTTCGAAGTGGCTCAGGTGGTGGTTACTGGACTAGCACCACTTATACCACAGCTAATGGTTGGTGCTTTTATCCTCATGTGAATATTGGCACTAGCGTAGCCACTGCTGGTCAGTTTCGTGCTGCTCGTCCTTATGGGTTTGCTTTGCGTCCTGTTGTTAATGAGTAGGGTGGTGTTCAATGAAAAAATGCTCTAAACTTATAATAGAGTATATATAGCTTAATTTGTTAATTTAATACTTTAAAAGAATAATATGAAAAAGATATTGCAATTACTAATAGTTCTTCTTACATTGACAGGTTGTCAAAAAAGCAATACACCACTTAAGGTGGAGGAAGGTTTGCCTGAAGGGGTTGTTCGAGTACCAATAACGTTGGCGCTTCCTACTCCTTCAAAGATTACAACACGTGCAGCAGTTGATTTACTGCCAGGTTTAGAAAACCGCATAGCAAAGGTTTGTATCGCTGTTTTTGAAGCTCCTACAGCTACTGTAGCTGCAACAGATAAATTGTTGCAACTAGCCGATGGTGCTAGTACTATAATAGATGATAATAGTGCTCATGTGTTGCTTGAAGAGCATATCGGAGATTATCGTTTGATGGCTATTGTTAACTACTCTG
>CAMQVM010000122.1 GCA_947038135.1 uncultured Rikenellaceae bacterium | reverse complement strand
CTTCTCTTTACGCAACTTCTCAGCATAGTACCACCAGTCCCAACTCTCAAAGCTACTATCTCCGCTCTCTTTCTTCTTTATAGCAGCCATCTCTTTCATCTCGCTGTTTGCTCGTTGCAGGGCAGGAGTCCAAAGCTCATTAAGCAGGCTGTAAGCATTTTCAGGGGTTTTTGCCATGCCTCTATCTAGCACCGATGCAGCGTGAGTATCGAAGCCTAATATGTTTGCACGCTCTAACCTAAGGTTAACCATCTTGTTTATTAGTGCGTTGTTGTTTGTGGTGTTGTCGTAGGTGCAACGCTCTAGGTATCCCCTATATAACTTCTCACGAAGTTCTCTATTGGTAGAGTTTTGTAGAAATGGTAACATACTTGGCTTGTCGAGTGTAAACGCCCATTTGCCACTGTTGCCACGGCGTGTTGCTTCTGCCGCTGCTGCATCGATTATGTTTTGTGTTAAACCATCAAGGTCAGATTTATTATCTACTAAAACAACAAAATCACCCATCTCTTTCATAAGGTTGTTACCAAAGTCTAGCGAGCTTTTCGATAACTCTTCGCTGATTGTTCGTAGCCTATCTTTTTTGTCGCTTGTAAGTAGAGCACCGCCACTAGTGAAGTTTTTATAAATTGTTTCGGTAAGGCGCATTTGTTGTGGGTCGAGCTTTAATGTAGCACGATTGTCATATACCTGCTTAATCTTCGCAAATAACTCCTCATTAAGCACTATATCGTTATTGTGCTTAACTGTCATTGGAGATATTATAGCTTGAAGACTCTTTAGCGTATCTGTTAGCTGCGCAGAGCATAGATTACTAAAAACCCTTGATACTCTGTAAAGAGATTCGCCGCTATTGTCGTATGCTAATATTACATTTTCAAAGCTTGGGGTTGCAGTATCACTGATTATCTGCTGTATCTCCGCCTTTTCTAGCTCAATGCCTTTTTCAAACGCAGGGATAAAATGTTCAGGCTTTATCTGCTCAAATGGTGGTATTTGATATGGTGTGTCCCACTCCGTGAAAAACGGATTTGTAGGTGTGTCGTCGGTACATGAACTGAGTGTTAGTAGTGTTGTTGTCATGGCGCACATAAGTTTAAATTTTGTCATAATAGTGGTTTTTTTTATTGTAAATATTAGCTTAATAGTAGCGTTTGCAATAATAATTTGTGCTATCTTTTTGTTGCTAGCTCAATTTTATTAACTTTGTTGCATACAAAATTAACAAAATAATTTAAAACAACTATCATGCAGCTATTTTATTCACAAAATATTAATCAAGATATCATTACTCTTGATGCCATAGAGTCGGGTCATGCCACCCGTGTACTACGCAAAAAATTGGGCGATACACTCAATATAATAGATGGAAACGGCACACTATACAGCGCTATAATAATAGATGATAACCATAAAAAATGTATGCTTCGTATAGCTTCAAAGAGTGAAAATTATGGCGCACGAGGTTATAATTTACATATTGCCCTAGCTCCAACAAAGAGCATTGACCGCTACGAGTGGTTTTTAGAGAAGTCGACAGAGGTAGGGTGCGACAGCTTTACACCTCTATTATGTAGCAGATCAGAGCGCAAGGTGGTGAAAGATGAACGTAGCTTAAAAGTTATAATAAGCGCTGTAAAGCAGTCAATCAAGGCCTTTACACCACAAATGGCATCGTTAACACCATTTGCAGAGTTTATGAAGCAAGATTTTGGAGCGTCTAAAAAGTTTATTGCACACTGTGAAGAGTCGTCTGAAAAGGTGCTGCTTCGTGACTTGGTTTGCAAGGGCGAGAGTGTGGTTGTGTTGATTGGTCCTGAGGGCGATTTTTCGGCTCAAGAGGTAGCCTTAGCACGTGAAAAGGGTTTTGTGGAGGTGTCGCTTGGAGATTGCCGACTTAGAAGTGAAACAGCAGGGGTGTTTGTAGCATCTCTTTTAAATATAGTAAATCAATAATTAAATTTGTGCTGAGAAATTATACAGGTGTTTTATCACACAACAACAACATAATAATAAAATGAAAAAAGTAATAATTTCAATATCATCAATGTTTCTACTTTTTTGCACCTCGGCGCAAAGTTCAATGACTTTAGAAGAGAAAGCAGCAAAAATGTTAATTGTAGGGGTAATCGGTCAAGATATAAAAGCTGATAATCCTCTTGTAGATATGATAGTAGAAAAAAAGGTGTCGGGAGTGATTCTCTTTGAGCATAATATCACCCATATATCAAAGAAAAAAGACTCTAAAGCAATTTTACAAAAGATGCTTGTAGATATTCAAGCTCTATCTGATGAAAAGCTCTTTCTAGCAGTTGATCAAGAGGGAGGTTTAGTAAATAGGTTAAAGTCGAAGTATGGCTTTGCTCCGATGATATCGCATAAAGAGGTGGGGCAGGCAGATAGCCTAAGCTACACTAAAGAGGTTGCTGATGTTATTGCAGGAGAGGTAAAGAGCGCAGGTTTCAATATCAATTTTGCTCCATGTATAGATGTTGACATAAACCCACTATGCCCTGTAATCGGAAAGGTAAAGAGGTCATTTTCGAGCGATGCCGACAAAGTAATAGATCATGCCTCTGTATATATTGATAGCCACCGAGATAAAAACATCATCACTTCGCTAAAGCATTTTCCTGGTCATGGAAGCTCGGTTGTTGATAGCCATTTAGGATTTACAGATATCACCAACACATGGAGCAAAGAGGAGCTTAAACCATTTCAAGAGCTTATTGATAGCAACAGAGCCGATATAGTGATGGCAGGGCATTTGTACAATAAAAATATAGATGCTAAATATCCAGCATCACTATCTAAAATTATGATCGACTCGCTTTTACGTGGCGAGATGGGATATAATGGTGTTGTTATGACCGATGATATGCAGATGAAAGCTATAACCGATAATTATGGCTTTGAAGAGGCTCTGATTTTAGCAGTGAATGCAGGAGTAGATATGTTTATCATAAGCTCTAACACCTCTAAGGGGAGTTACAACGCTATTGAGGCGATTGATATAATTGTAAATGGTGTGAAAAAAGGGTTGATAAAAGAGAGCCAAATAGACAAATCAATAGCAAGAATAGAGGAGTTACGACAAAAATTATAAAATTTTATTACAATTTTTGCAATATTACAATAAAAATAGTTACATTTGTAACTGATATAACAGTTATTTAAAATATAAATTATTAATATAATAAAAAGATTACCTTATGAAAAAGCACAATTTCAGCGCAGGTCCATCGGTTCTACCAAGGGTAGCTATCGAAAATGCATCAGCAGCACTATTAGACCTTAATGGTATAGGTCTATCTCTAATAGAGATATCACACCGTTCAAACGATTTTCAGCAGGTTATTGATGAGGCTAGCTCTCTGCTTGTTGAGCTTCTTGATATCCCTAGCAACTATAAAGTTTTATGGTTAGGTGGTGGTGCTTCAATGCAGTTTTGTATGATTCCTTTCAATCTTCTTGAAAAGAAAGCAGGCTATATAAATACTGGCGTGTGGGCTAAGAAAGCTATGAAAGAGGCTAAATTATTTGGAGAGGTGGTTGAGGTTGCATCTTCAGAGGATAAGAATAATACATACATACCTAAAAATATAGATGTACCTACCGATTTAGACTACCTACATATAACTACCAATAACACAATTTTTGGTACTGAGTTTAAAACTGATATCGACTACCCTGTTAATGTAGTGGCTGATATGAGCTCTGATATCTTATCTCGTAAGGTAGATGTTTCTAAGTATGCTATGATATATGGTGGTGCTCAAAAAAATATGGGTCCTGCAGGTGTTACTTTTGTAATTGTTCGTGAGGATATTCTTGGTAAGGTTAGCCGCCAGATCCCTACAATGATGGATTACCGTACACATATCAAAGAGGGTTCTATGTTTAATACTCCTCCAGTGTTTCCTATATATGTAGTGCGTGAGACTCTAAAGTGGTTAAAGTCGTTAGGTGGTGTTGAGGCTATCAATAAGATGAATGTTGAGAAAGCTGCTCTTCTTTATGACGAGATAGATCGTAACCCTCTTTTCTCTTGTCCAGTAAATGTAGAAGATAGATCGCTTATGAATATACCTTTTGTATATAGCGAGGCATACAAAGATCTTGATGGTGCTCTATTTATTGAGTTCACTAAAGAGCGTGGTATGTCAGGGCTTAAGGGTCACCGTTTAGTTGGCGGATTCCGTGCATCTACATATAATGCGCTTGGCAAAGATAGCGTTGAGGCGCTAGTACAAGCAATGCAAGATTTTGAAGCTATTCACTCTAAATAAATCATTAAGTTATGAAGGTATTAGTAGCAACTGAAAAACCTTTCGCTAAAGCTGCAACAGCAGGTATTAGAGAGGTAGTTGAGGCGGCAGGCTTTGAGCTTGTACTCCTAGAAAATTATACAGATAAATCGCAATTTGTTGAGGCGGTAAAAGATGTTGAGGCGCTGATTGTGCGTAGCGACAAAGTAACAGCTGATATTGTGGCTGCTGCACAAAATTTAAAGATTGTGGTGCGTGCAGGTGCAGGTTTTGACAACCTTGACCTTGCATCGCTTACAGCTAAAGGTGTTGTAGCAATGAACACACCAGGGCAAAACTCTAACGCTGTGGCAGAGCTAGCACTAGGCATGATGATATATATGTCAAGAGGACAGTTTGCTCCAGGTTCAGGCAGCGAAATTGCAGGTAAAAGCTTGGGTATCCACGCCTATGGTAATGTAGGTAGGTTAGTGGCTAAATATGGTAAGGCATTTGGCATGACTGTATATGCTTATGATCCTTTCGTTACTGATAAGGCTATATTTGCAGCTGATGGAGTTACTCCAGTAGATAGTGTAGAGGAGTTATACTCTAAATCAGAGTTTTTATCTCTTCATATTCCTGCTACGCCAAAAACTATTGGCACAATCAATAAAGAGCTTCTTTCGAAGCTTCCAAAAGGTGGTGCACTGATTAATACTGCTCGTAAAGAGGTTATTAATGAGGCAGAGCTAGAGGAGCTATTTGCAGAGCGTACAGACCTAAAGTATGCGTCTGATATTGCACCTTCAAACATTGAGAGCCTAAAAGCTAAGTTTGCATCTCGTGTGTTTGCTACACCTAAAAAGATGGGTGCAGAGACCTCAGAGGCGAATATTAATGCAGGTATTGCAGCAGCATCCCAAATTGTCAGCTTCTTGAAAGATGGCATCACAAAATTCAAAGTTAACTAATATAATAATATCAAATTGATATGGTAAAGATTAAGCCATTTAGAGGTATCAGACCACCAAAAGAGCACGTTGCAGAGGTAGCATCTCGCCCTTACGACGTATTAAGCTCAACAGAGGCACAAAACGAAGCAACCGAGCGTTCGCTACTACATATTATTAAGCCTGAGATAGACTTTTTTCCTATTGCAGATGAGCACTCGCAAGAGGTTTATGATAAAGCGGTTGAGAATTTCAAAGATTGGCAAGATAAAGGTTGGTTGAAGCAAGATGAGAAAGAGAACTACTACATCTACGCTCAAACAATGGAGGGACGCACACAATATGGTTTAGTAGCTTGCAGCCATTGTCAAGATTATATC
>CAMQVM010000121.1 GCA_947038135.1 uncultured Rikenellaceae bacterium | reverse complement strand
AAAAAGATCTATACAGATGTGCGAGAAGGTATCGAAGAGGGTTTTTATGAAAATTGGTATATAAACCCAGAGCTTTCGGTCGATTCCATAAAGGAACAGAAGCTCGACGCAAGGTTTTTTATGCAGGTACAACCGTACGATAGAGATGGCATAATTGGCACAATTGATGGGGGAGTAGGATATGTCAATGAAAACTACTACTACTTTCAACCTGATGATTACATTTTTTTGAATGAGAACACTACACAAAACAGTATATACACCTATGCGAATATACAAGGCAAGTTTAAAAAGTACATCGACTGGAGTGGTCACTTTAAGTACTACCCAGCGGGATATCGTTCGCAAGATATGAACTTTGGCGGTGACATGGAGTTAACCGCATTTATAAAAGACAAGCCACTAAGATTTTCTGCTGGTGCTCACTACCGTATGGAAAACCCATCGTTTTGGAGTGAACACTACTATTCTAACCACTATAAGTGGAACAACTCCTTTGATAAGGAGATTGAAACTCGATTTGAGGGTAAAGTAACCATGGAAGATTATGGTTTAGAGATCGGAGCAAAACAGAGCGTTATAACAAACAAGGTCTACTATGATCAAAACTCTCTGCCTGCTCAGTTTACCGACCCCTTAAGTTTATCGAGTGTATACCTACAAAAGGATTTTCGCCTCGGCGGATTTAACCTTAAAAATAGGGTGCTACTCCAATGGAGTTCATCACAAAAGGTTGCCCCTGTACCCCTACTTTCTGCTAATGCTCTTTTATACTACGAATTTGATGTAGTGAAAAAGGTGTTACGAATGCAAGTTGGTGTTGATGGATATTTTAACACTTCGTATTATGGTTTTGGATATAATCCAGCCTTAATGCAGTTTTACAACCAACAAACGACTAAAACTGGTAATTATGTCTGGTTAGATGCGTATGTTTCAGGTAAATGGAAGAGGTTAAGGTTTCTTATTAAAATGCAACACCTTAACTACGATATGTTTGGAGAGCGCAACTTTTTTCAAGTTGCTCACTACCCACTCAACCGTAGAATGCTAAAGATAGGAGTATCATGGAACTTTTATGATTAGAACGCTATTGGAGAGATAAAGACACGCCCGCTCCATTAATCATAACATGAGAAAAAAGAATTTTTCATTACTACTAATAGTTGCAGTAGTATTAATTTCAGTAATGCTATATAATAGTGTTACAACAAACAACAGTTTCAACTTTGCAAAATCATTTAGTAAAAACGAGTTAATCGTTGCTATTGATGAAAACCAATCAGGTTACAGTATCATAAATGGACAACCAGCAGGTTTTTTATATGATATACTTGATGCGTATTGTAAAGATAACAGCCTTAAGCTAACTATTGTACCCAAAGCTAGTGACTACTATGCTACTGAAATGCTAGAAGATGGCAATGTAGATATAGTATCGTTAACGTCAATAGATAAAAACCAGCTTAATATTCACAACCTTGCACCTACACTTAGTTCTAAATTTGTGGTAGTTGTGAATAAGCTTGATGGTAAAAAAAGAGGCTATTCAAACAACCTTAAACCTCTGCCAACAGATGGAGATGTGGTAATTGCTCAAAATTTCACTCTTACAAAAGAGTATACTGATTTGGCTAAATCGACCGATAATAAGATGACACTATCTTATGAGTCGCCACATGAGCTAATGTCGCAGTTGGTAAATAAAAGGTTTGAATACTTAATTTGTAATGATTTTGATGCTGTTGAATTTATCAAAAATGATAATAGGCTGAAAATAACCCATCTATTTACTGAGGAGGTGTCACAGTTTCTATCTATCAATGTGCAAAATAAAGGGTTAGAGGTGTCATTTAACGATTGGTTTAACAACTTTGTTATATCGCAGCCATACGCTGATATATCTGCTCGTTATCTTAGTGATACCCATATAGAGTATTCAACCCCTAACATCATCTCTGACTACGATTATATAATCAAGTCACAGAGTAAAAGCCTTGGTTTCGATTGGCGTTTTGTATCTGCTATTGCTTATAATGAGTCAAGATTCAAGCCTGAAGTGTGCTCAAGCAAAGGAGCAACAGGTTTAATGCAGATAATGCCACGAATAGCACGCCACTACAATATGGACGCTAGCCAAATTCAGAAACCAGAGAATAACGTTGAGGTAGCGTTGAGGCTACTACTTGAAATTGAGAGAACTCTTAAGTTACCCGAAACCACGCTTGAACATGACAAATTAGCTCTTATGTTAGCTTGTTATAATGGTGGTATAGGTCACGTTTCAGATGCTCGACGTTTGGCTAAAAAATATGGTGCTGATCCAAATAAATGGGACAGTGTATCTAAGTTTCTTTCTGCTAAGCAGAATGCAAAATATTATAATGATGAGGTTGTTAAGCATGGCTCTTTTGTGGGTACTGAAACAACTGGATTTGTGAGTAAAGTGTTAGCTCGTTATGATTTCTATTGCCAAATGGCATCATTGTAAAGTATCATTATAACGTATCTATATAATTTATAGTTATGGAGGTTGTATAGTAGGGTTTAAGCTCTATTATGCAACCTTTTTTGTTTATATAGGGCGATTCGCAAAACCTAAAATATACTTATTATCAACTATTAAGGTGTAGTTTATTAATAAAAACCATACCTAAATAGTTAACATAAGTATATTTAACGTTTTGCGAATCTCCCTAGTGTAATTGTATTTAATAGTTTATGCAGTGAAGTTATTTTGTCGTTTATAACACTTTTATTTGAGCTTTATCGTAAATAATAAACATAACATGGCTTAAGATTAGGTATTTATACATATTTTTATTATATTTGCATTTTATTATACGATAGAAATATCACTAATAGAAAAAATATATTACACATAGAATCAAATTATGATAATTATACTTAACAAAGTGAAAATTATGAGAAAAATTCAGATGTCAAAATGTCTGTTATTAACCTTTTTCATTGGAGCATTACACAGTTGCAGTGAAAAGCCGCCAAAACCAAATTTTATTTATGGTGGAAATTCAGATTTGTCAATGTCGGTGAAGCCGTCTGATTCGTCTGTTGAAAGCAAGTTAGAAGCGGATAATATCGTTAATAATATGCATATTTTACTCTTTACTGATGCATCATCTACTTCGGTTTTGAGGCAAAATGTAGGTAATTTAGAGCGTAACATCGAAACAAATACTGTTACATCGGCTCATGTGCTAGTTGGAGATTGGTGTATGCGTGCTTTTTCAAGTATCGACCCTATTAAATTTGAAAACACCCATATCGGCATGGGTATCACCAAAGAGAGTTTGTTGTATAAATTCACACCTGAAACACCCACTAGTCTTGCCCCTCAGGTAGTGTTGTTGTCTGAAAATGTGTCTGTTACTAAAGTGGCTACCGAGGTTGTGGTGTCAAAATTCAAACGAGCAGTAGGTAGAGTAGAGCTTGCAATTGTTGATATTCAAGGCGATATTAAGCTAAACAGTGAAAATCACACTGTTGAAATTATGGGTGTTCCTACTAGTTTAAGTATCGAAGGTGGTCTTTTGCGAGATGGTGTTCATAATAGAGCAAACCCTGATACATTAGTACGAAGCGAGCACAAATTAGTTCAACCTATAACTATTCATTCTGTTGTGCCTAAGCCAGCAAGCAGCACATTGAGTGATTATGATTATTATCCTAAAGCGAAATTTATTATTCCAGCCTATGATGATAACGCTTCGCCTGTTACTGCTGATCCTCATGCAGATAACAAAAAGTTAAGAGTTAGAATCTCCTTAGAGACTAACAATGGTACTTTTTACGAGCATGAAGTTGTTATTGATAAAGCCTTATCTGCAAATAAAGGGTTATATTTGAAACTCCATGTAAAAGGTGCTTTTGAAATAGTAAGTGAGTGTATAGATTGGACAATATGGGTTAGTAATCCTGAATTATAGCAAAATAGTCACAAATAAAATATCATTAACAAAATAATCATTTAAAAATAATATTATGAAATATTTAGTAATTCCAGCACTTCTACTTTTGATAAGTAGCTGTAGCCTAATGAAAGTAGGTGGTGAAGATCCATCAGACCCAGCAAGTGAGTATGTTATGAGCCTTAAAGTTGCAGGTACCGATGACTCAGGCTCTAAAACTGACGGGGCAACTAATAAAGCAAGCGGTATCAATGATATCTATGTGTTAGCACTTAAAGGTAATGCTGTATCTTATGTGGCAGAAGGTGTTGATATCGACAAAATTACAGGTAAATTTCAGGCTAAGTTGATAATGAGTAAAGATGAGTCTGATGCCTACAAAATTGTTCTTGTAGCAAATATTAAGTCTTTTGTTGATAAGCAAGAGGGTGGCAAAGATTTTTTCAAAGGTAAAACATACACTCAGATCCAAGGTTTGTTTGTTAGCGATGTGTTGACTACTCCTATACTAACAGACGTTGAGAGCATCAATAGAGGTTTTGTTTTATGGGGTGAAACTAAATCGGCCATTGTAATAAATTCTACTACGATTATTCCTACAGTTCAGCTTTTGCGTTCGGTTGCAAGGGTTGATGTTGGTGTTGGCTCTCCAGTTAATACTAATGGAAATTGGACATGGAACGGTATGAAAAACACACCTGATGGAAATGTTAGTAGTACACCAGTTCCTTTTGTGTTGGAGAACATCTATCTTTTCCGTCCACAAAATCAATACTCGTATATTCCTAAAATGAGTGCAGATGGTAATAATACAGTATTTGATCATGTAGGTCTTCGTGTAAGTGAGCATTCAGCAATAGGTACAAACGAAGTAGGTAATCCATGGGCATACTCTTCAGTTACAAATCCAAAATACTCTACACATCAAGTATACCTGCCTGAGGCAGAGGTAAAAATCGGAAATAGTGCTGTTTCGGGAGATGTGAATCACACCAATAGATCTGCTATTGTTGTAGGTGGAAAATATAATGGTAATGCTACTAGTTACTACCGTATCGATTTTAATAATCAATTTGGTCTTACTAATATCTTGCGCAACCACTACTATCAATTTAATATCCGTAATGTACTTGAAGATGGTTATCCTGACCCTGAATCGGCATATAGTGCACGATCTATGAATATGGAGGTTGATGTAATTGACTGGAGCGAGGGAACAGACGAAGAGGTTATCTTTGATGGTTTAAACTGGGGCTCTTTACAACGCCGATATATGTTTCTTCCAGGAAGCAAAAATATTAGTGGGTCGCTAACAATAAGTAGCAATATTGATGCTGATATGTGGACAATGAGCCTTGATGGAACTACATTTGTAGATACTAAAAATGTAGAGAATGGGCTATTTAAGGTTACAAAGCCTACAAATGCAGAGAATGCAGCTAAAAAAGGTGTGTTAGTATTTGAGTCGCTTACTGCTATTACTAATGGTATAAATAAAAAATCTACACTTACAGTTTATATTGGTGATCGCATAAAGTTTAATATCTTAATTACACAATCTCCTGATGGTGAAGTTGACTGGGAAGAGGGTGGCGATTTCCCTCATGATTTTTAAATAAATGTATCGGCGATATTATGTTATTGTGGCAACATAATTA
>CAMQVM010000120.1 GCA_947038135.1 uncultured Rikenellaceae bacterium | reverse complement strand
TATTAAACAACAAAAGTAATAAATTAATTTACAAATCTACAATTATTATTCATTAAAAAATTTAAACAAGGCATTTTTTCTCTTTAAAATATATGCAGGTAGAATTTAACACACCACTATACTTATAAAACATCACTTCAATTTAACAATTCGTTAGGAAGTGGCATATCAACCTAAATAAGGTAAAACAGACACGCATCATAATTTAATCGAACAACACTATTAATCAATATGGACATAGAATCGTTATTAAGCCCTCAATATGGCGATTACATCTAAATTACATATCAATGCAATTTAACACCACAAACATAATAAACAATAGTTAAAAAAAAACGACACTCATCGCCATTAAAAGCAGAGTGTCGTTATAAAACTAACATAACTATATTTGTGTTTGGAAAATAGAATATTACAAAACTGTCTATTTCTCATTAAAGAGGTTCATAGTACGATCTATACCAATAGTAGAAAACGACTTTATAGCCTCACAAGCCTTTTCAAAGCGCTCAGGAAGAGCTTTTATCTCATCAGCGCTCCACTTGCCAAGCACATAATCGACCTGTTGCCCCTTAGCAAACTCGCTACCGATACCCATTCGCATACGTATATAACCCTGTGTAGACAACAGCTCATTGATATTTTTCAACCCATTATGCCCTGCATCACTGCCGCTTTTACGGATTCGTATTTTACAAAATGGTATAGCTAAATCGTCAACTACAACCATCATATTATCGATATTTATCTTCTCACGATCCATCCAATATTTAACTGCCTTACCGCTAAGATTCATATATGTAGATGGCTTTAACAATATAAGTGTTCGACCTTTGTGCTTAACAGTACAGACGCTTCCGTAACGCTCAGAAACAAAAGAAGTATTAGATGCCTCAGCCAGCGCATCTAATACTTTAAAACCTATATTGTGACGAGTTTGCGAATATTCAGAACCAATATTACCCAACCCTACAATAAGATACTTCATTCTCTAATTATTTTTTGGTGTTAGCCGCAGCAGCAGCAGCACCACGAGCAGCACGAGTCATCTTAACCGCACAAATAGCTGTAGTAGCTGGAGTAACGATAGTTAAGTTTTCGAACTTAAGATCGCTAACAAAAATAGATTTACCTAACTCTAAAGGAGTAACATCAACAGTTAAGAAGTCTGGTAGGTCTTTTGTTAGAGCCAAAACAGAAACTCTACGCTTAGCTAGTGAAAGCTTACCACCCATTTTAACACCTTCAGCAACACCTTCAAGCTTAATAGGCACCTCAATCATGATAGGCTTCTTAGCATCTACTCTGTAAAAGTCAATATGACGTACAGTGTCATTTACTGGGTGAAACTGAACCTCACGCAAAACTACCGACTCAGTTTTATCACCAATAAGAAGGTTGATAATGTATGAGTTTGGAGTGTCGATGATAGCACGAGTTACACTATAATCTAAAGAACAGTGAACGTTTTCGCCATTACCATATATTACACATGGAATTGAACCTTCTCTTCTTACTGATTTTGCGCCTTTCTTACCGAAAGCGTCACGGCTAGTAGCCGTTAATTCAATTGTTTGCATCTTTTATAAATAAATTATTTCCTGCGTTACTCTAAAACAAACACCATGTTGTTCCTTCCATCACGCATTTCGGGTGCAAAGATAGCTATTATATATGATATATGCAAAAATATAGCTCAGATATAGAAAACACATCAATTATTTGATATTGACAAACAAAGATTAAACACTCATATTAACACTAATATCAACAATATAAGCATAAAAAGTTACAATTCAATACTATTTTATTTGTTTAAATGAAAAATAATAATTATATTTGAAGCAGTAATATTAAGTATTTATAAACAATTAAGAGATTTTGAGATATGAATAACGACAACATAGAGAAGAAACATAGTTTCGATAAAGTTATATATACTAAAGCAGTATGGGCAGGAAGACGTAGGTACTACTTTGATATTTTACCAACAAAAGGAGGCGATAAATATATATCTATTACCGAAAGTAGAAAGCGAGTCGATGGTAGTGGTGAGGCTCATTTTGATAGTCAAAAGATATTTTTATTTAAAGAGGACTTTCAAAAGTTTCATGATGCATTTAAGGAGCTTCTAGGAAAACTAGAGGAAGAAGAGGTGCATGATGACAATATAGTAGAGCAAAAAACGTTATCAAACAACTTAACAGAGCTAGCTCCAATCGATGATATATTGACTAAAGAGAAGCATTTATATAGTGCCGACAACATAGATTTTGACAGCTTATAAAACAGTAATATAATGGCATTGGTATGCGTGGGAGTAAGTGGCGGAGTAGATAGTGCTGCCGTTGTAATGATGCTTAAAGAGCAAGGACACGAAGTTGTAGGTTTACACTTCACTGTCGATGGCTCTTTTTGTGAGGAGAAGATAACACAGCTTTCTGAATCGCTGAACATAAAAATTGTACATAAAGATATATCTTCACATTTCAAACAGAAGATTATCACACCATTTATACAAACCTATATGCAAGGGGGTGCACCATCGCCTTGTGTGGAGTGCAACTCGTCGGTAAAATGGCAGGTAATAATAGATTATGCCCAGACAATTGGTGCTCAAAAATGGGCAACAGGGCACTATGTTCAAACAATTGAGCACAACGGACTGATATACATAGCTAAAGGTAAAGACCCACTAAAAGATCAATCATACTACCTTTGGAAACTAAGCCAAGAGGTGCTTCGTGGCATGGTAGTACCACTAGGCGATAAAACAAAGCAGCAGATAAAAGAGTATGTAGCTTCAAAGGGCTACACAACTATTGCGAGCCAAAAAGAGAGCATGGGATTATGCTTTTTAAACAAGGGAGGCTACAAAGAGCTACTACGCAAAGAGGTAGATGGCATAGAGACCCTTAACGGTGGTGATATAGTAACCTTAGATGGTGAAAAGGTTGGAACACACGAGGGCTACCCTTTCTACACTATTGCACAAAAAAAGGGGCTTGATATAGATAAAGGACTCTCAGTGGTAGATATTGATGTAGATAATAATAGGTTGATCGTTGGTGATGTTGCACAGCTGTATATCAGCTCATTTACTATATACAACCACCAGTTTACTGATATAAATGAGGTTTTAACCTGCACTAATATGGAGGTAAAAGTGCGTGGTGTGGGGCGCAACCCTGATGGATATTGTACTATTAAGATTATTGATAACAACCTAATAAAAGTAGAATTAACGAGCGGCAAGGCATGGGCGGTGACAAAATCGCAACCTGTTGTGTTTTATATTGGTGAGCGTGTTGTTGGTGGCGGATATGCTTGTGGTGATGCTTGAAAATATGCTTAAAATAAGCATACTCCCAAGAAAACCACAACCCTATTGCGTATCTGCTAACAAATAAACCATGGACTCATAATCACAACTTCACCGAGCGCTTACGCCTGCGCCTCTTAATAATTTTACTAATCCAAAAGTAGTAACCACTAATGGGTGCTATACCAGCAACAAGAGTAACAAAAAAGGTTAAAATACGCCCAAAAAGACCTCCCCAATTACCAATATGAATAGAATAAACCCAACCCATAAACCTGCTAGTTTCGGGTTGTTGGCCATAACAAACAACCTTTGCAGGAGCGGTAGTAGTTGGATATACATAACTATCGTAAGCACTAGTGTTACCATATTTATTTATGTATACTCTAGCTGCATCTCTGCCAAACTTGATTGATTGTGGCTCTGGATACTTTAAATAAATATCACCCAAAACATCGTCCCATAACTTATAGTTGATAATCTCATGCTCTGATTCACCCTTAGCCCTTGAACCACCACTACTACTTTTTGAAGAAGAAGACACCTCAACACCAAAAAGAGTATAAACCATAGGTCTATACCACGAGAAAGACCACATCAACCCCGTAAGAGCAAGAAGCACTAAAAGCATAGCAGCATATACACCTCCCACAACATGAAGGTCAAACCAAAAGCGACGCCACCCTCTTTTAACACTTATGCTTAATCTTTTACGCAAGCTTTTAAGATTACGTGGCAGCCACAACACTACACCTGTAATAACTATAAATATAAGAAGCAGCGTAGATGTACCAACCAAAAACTTACCTATCGAAAACTCCCCTTTTTCATAATCCATAAGCCATCGATGTGTATAAAACATAGTACGATAAAACCCACCCTTCTCAAAAGGGTTACGCTCGCCTAAATACTCACCTGTATATTGATTAACAAATACAAATGCCTTACTGCTACTGGCAAAGGTAAATTGATAAGAGGCATCTTTATTAGGCAGTACTACAACGCCCGAAACACCTCCTCTTTCAGGAAACAGACGCTCTAACTCCTCAACCATCTGCCCCATAGGAACAACCTCTTCACCTACTTGCTCTACTAAGTATAAATCGGAGTTAAAGAGCTTATGAAAATCTTTATCAAGCACCATAGCAGCACCGGTAAGCGACACGATTGATATAATAAGCCCAAAGGGTAGAGATAGACCCAAATGGATCTTTTGCATTAACTTTTTCATTCTGTAATAATATAATACCATGAAATTGTGATAAAACCATAGTCTTATCACAATTTCACAGCATAAAGATACCTAAAATACACCAACAAATGAAGCTTCAGCACCAGCCTTAATAGAAGCACCTTTAACAAATCCATCAGCGGTGGCATTAAGAGAGTCGAATATGTATATGTTACCCTCACCACCTACAGGAGTGATTGCCATAAACACTTTACCATCTACTACTTTTGCAAATTGATACTGAAATAGATATAGCTTATCAGGCAAGTTAAGCTTCACTGCACTCTTGTTATATATATCTACACGAGCAATACCCCAAGCCGCAGCCTCAGAGCTACTACCTTTTGCACCATCATAGAAAGGAACATATCCTATACCGTTTCCAGCATAAAACCACCCACGAGCACCAACCTCTGCCATGCCTAATGCCGTAGCTAAATCAAACACATAACTATCATCATAATCACCACCTTTTATTCGAAGCAACTTTGCAGGCTCACTAGCCATTTGATATAAGTCATTCTTCTCATCAATATGCGACACTGGAATACGATATCCGTAAGTTGAACCCGTAGCTACTGCCGAGGTTATCATCTTAGGGTTTGCAAGCGAAGGATAATCGAAGACTAATGTAGAAGCTGAGTACTCAGGATATACCTTATCGCCAGTAGTAGGGTCATAGCCCTGCTTTGTTACACCATAATATGCCTTGCCATCAACAACAGCTGGAGCGTCCATTCGTGACACAAAGATACCCTTAGTTACATCTTCATCAGTTGTAGGAATAACAACCTTTTGAACTGTCCCGATAGTCATATCTTCTTCAGGCTTACCAAGATTTACAGATACAAGGTATGCAGTAGCCTCAGTGTGAGTATATGCTTTGTACTCATCATACATTTTAACGGTTTGGACATTATGAAGCAGCGCATTATCTTCATTAAACTTGGTCCAACGTGGATGAGTAGTACCAATAGCATGGGTGACAATCATCTCATTTACGGTAGAGTAAACCTCTCAGATCGGAAGAGCGTCGTGTAGGGAA
>CAMQVM010000119.1 GCA_947038135.1 uncultured Rikenellaceae bacterium | reverse complement strand
CTTTATAAGTGATTGTCGATACTGTATGAGGTCCAACTGACTCCTTAAATTCGACTTTAATATCTTGTAAACCATCTTGTATATTCTTGCCTATAACAGTCATGTCGATAGCTCCACTAGAAAATATAAATGTAGATTTATGCGTGTCATTATCTGATAGACAGTAAGATAAAGTATTATCTTTAAATGAATATGCAACAGTGTTATGAACTAACTCGGCATTGAAAGGTGTATATATTTGTGACACCTCTGAGTATTCACCACCGCCACTAATTGAATATTTATATATAGAACTAGATTCAGCACTTACTTTATCAACTGGGCTTACTGCAATACTCAAATTACAGCTAGCTTGTAAATCGGTAGATATATTATAATTAGGAAGCTCAATTTTTTCACCTGTTACATTAAACAAATTAGAGGTAATACGTTTTATATGAGCTAATTTTTTGTTTTTGAAAGCTCCATTGTAAACGATCCAATGTGCATTATCACCGTGTATTGATGTGCCACCTGTCTCTATCACCATGACATCAAAAATATTAAAAGAGACAATTGTAAACACTCCTGCTTTAGAAGTAACCTTAGAGTGTGGAAAATACTTATCAATTAGATCAGTTTTTTTATCTGCATCTAACTCTGTATATATCTCATCTATTTTAAGAGCTACATTCAAGCTGCTTTGGAACTGCGATATAATATTTTTTGTAGAGTGCTCATATACTAATATCGCTTGCCCTATTTTTGTCTCAGGATCTTGGTTGTCAGTGACCTTACACGCTGTAAACGATACTACAATTGTTAACAAGAGCGCTATGTATTTAACCATTTGTTTCATAACTTACACTATTTATTTTAATATTGATTATAATGTTCAAAACTGTTAATTTATTTTATAGCCTATGCCTACAAGAAAAAAACCAGTAGAACCAGCAGAAAACTCTCCAAACCCATATAGCTTGCGTGCACCTACTCTCATACCGAGTGGTGTGAATTTAGCTGCTATGCCAATACCTCTATCAACATTTGTATCGGTGTTTAGGCGAGACTCATCAGAGTAGTAACTTACCCCTATACCAATACTTGTGTATAACTTAATACTCCTTGCACGAAGCCATATAAACCGTGCCTCAGGTATAAAGCTTATGTTGTGCGAATTGTTACTATAAGCAAACGAATTATCGATGTTGTTGTAGTAGTGCGAGTAGTACCCCATATAGCTCATTGTTGTAGAGAACTCAAGCCAATTCTTTAGTCTACGTGTGTAGGTTAGGTTTATTGCACCTGTTATGTAAGCATCTTTTAGCCATACATCTCCATCTGAAAAAATACCACTTAGTGAGTTGGGTTGATAAATGCTCTTACATCCATCGTACAGAAAGCTGTCGTAAATAGTGGTGATCGGCAAATAACCAATACTTGCGGATATATCACTACCTCTTTCAAACTTTGGTGGCTTCTGTGCGTAGCCTATATGTGATAGACATATTAGCAGTGAAAGCAGAATATAACTATTGTATTTCTTTCTCATAATTGCGTTTATTATTTGTTTTTTACTAATTAATTGTTTACAAATATATAAATATATTTCAAATAATACTATTATATTATCATAATTCAGTCGTACAACACTAATTTTATTAGTTAACTATGTAACAATCAGCTAGTATAAAAAGAGTCCAACTAATAACCAACAAAAAGCGTCTTAAAACATGATTTTAAGACGCTAGTATATTATCTCTTTTTTGCAACATATTCAGGGTTGCGTTCAGTAGGAACAGCAGCACCACTATCTTTCTGCCACTTTTCAAGCAGTAAAAATAACTCTTTTACTTTAGGGTTTGAATATAACTCTAAAGAGTTAGGCTTCTCACCCTTTATAATGTTATTTTTTTCAGATATATCCTCTTTTATATTATATAACTCCAGCTCTCCATCTTCAAGGTTCTGTATCAGTTTCCAGTCTCCTTTACGAATGACAGATACAGGACGTGAACGAAATTTAATATCTTTGCTCTCAATATTACCTCCCTCTAAATAAGCTGGAAAGTGCCAAAATAGTGCACGCTCAGCAATCTCTGTGCTGCTTTTGTCTTTAAGTAGAGGCACTAGGCTGACACCATCTAGGTTCTTGCCTTGGCTCTTGCTTCCCGAAATAGCGAGCAAGGTGGGGAATATATCTATTTGTGATACAGTCTGCTCAATTGCAACACCTCCATCATATACACCTTTTTGGTATATAATATATGGTACTCTTATACCTCCCTCATAAAAAGAGCCTTTACCTGCCCTTAAAGGCCATTGACGTGATATATTATATACACCACCATTATCTGAGGTGAGTATAATTATAGTATTGTCTAACTTTTCGGCCGCTTCGAGTAGCTTACCCACATTAGCATCCATGCTCTCAATCATAGCTGCATAGGTAGGGTTGAAATGCCCTTCACTTTGATCTCTCTTAGTGTATTTAGCAATGATCTCAGGCTTAGCTTGTAGGGGAGTATGTACTGCATAGGGTGCGAAATATAAGAAAAAAGGCGACTCGCTTTTTGTGCTGTTATTTAGATAATTTACCGCCTCATCGCCTAGTCTATCAGTTAGATACTCGCCATCAACTCCATTTTTAAGGTTTGCATTTTTGTATGGTGAAAAATATGATTTTGGGTGACCTGTACCATTTCCACCAATATTTATATCTACACCTTTCAATAAAGGGTTTTCAGTGATATGCCATTTTCCTATGTGGCAAGTGTTGTAACCCTGCTTCTTCATCGCTTCAGGTAGGGTTTCTATTCCATCTTTTATATATTTGCTATTTTCGCTCGGAATCAATTGTCGGTCTTTAGACTTACCTCTAGCTGCTGGATTAACTGTATATACACCATGGGTAGGGTTATATCGTCCAGTTAGCATTGATGCCCTGCTTGGAGCGCTATTCGATGCACTCGCATAGCCATTAGGGAAGTATATACCTTGCGATTTTAGCTTATCAATATTTGGGGTGTTATAATAGTCACTCATATAGCCAGGGTCGCTCCATCCAAGGTCATCGACCATTATTAATATGATATTTGGTTGTTTGGCTGTATCAACAGCGCTCTCTGCACACCCACTTAAAGAAGCCGTGATTGGCAATATAGTAGTTGCGATTACAATTTTAAAACTTTTCATATTTATTACTGTTAGTTGGGTTGTTGAGTGTTTGATTTTTCTTCAGCCATGATTATTTTGCAGCACAAAGTTATAGCACAAAGTTACAGCACAATATTATAGCACAATATTATATCACAATGTTATAGCAAAAAGGCAAGGATATACTATATAAATAGTCGCTCCATGCCTCTCAAAATTTCAGCTTAAAGTAGCTTCTTGGGTGTTCCTGCCACAAACTCTTTAAGGTATAGTGGCTCAAAATAGGCAAAATCTTCAAATTCGCCTTTTTGATATGCTAAGTATGCTCTGTTTGCAATTCCTCTAGCACTACCTTTTATATCTATATATTTCAGCCCTTTGACTTTTAGGGTGTCGATACACTTTTGTGCACCTGACCCGAAAATTATAAATTGATCGTGCTCGCTGTTAGATGTAAAACTTTCAGGGGTGATAATGTGGGCGTTAACCTCTGAGGTTGCTTTGCAATTTTGGTTGTAAAGCTGCTCATACACCTCCATTCGTCGTGCATCTATCATTGGGCATAATATAGAGTTATCTAAGGTGTTGATGTCTAGCAATCCCGCATTAAAATCATCTATCGCAATAGATGCTAGCGACTCAAGCGAGTTGATAGCAATCAATGGAATATTTGCCCCGTAGCAAATTCCTTTTGCTACAGATACCCCTATTCTTAACCCTGTATATGATCCAGGTCCTTTACTTACAGCAACGGCCTTTAGATCTTTGCATGAGATACTATTCTCATGCAATATTTCTTGAATAAAAAGTGCAACATCTTGAGCATGGTTTTGTCCTCCATCGCTCTCCCTTAGTGAGATAAGTTTGTCATTTTCAGATAGAGCAACAGAGCAGATTTCACCTCCGGTTTCTATTGATAATATCATCTTATTTCTTCTCCGCTATTTTAGGAATGCTTACTTGTCGCTCGAACGATTGCTCTAAAGATATTAGAGTTTCAGTCTGTGCAACACCTGGAATATCTTTGATAATAAATATCATAGTATCCATAAGATGCTTATTATCTTTACAGTAAAGCTTGATGAAAATAGAATATTTTCCAGTCATAAAGTTACACTCTACAATTTCTGGTATATGCTTTAGTGCAGTAATAACCTCTGTGTAGAAGCCAGATTGAGCTAACTCAATACCAACATAAGCACACACATCGTTTCCAAGCGCCTTAGGATCTATCTCTAAACGAGAACCTATTATTATACCTGCTTCTTCTAACTTCTTTACACGCTGATGGATAGCTGCTCCAGAAATACCACAAACTCTTGCGATCTCAAGGAAAGGCATACGTGCGTTACCTATTAGGTGAGTCAAGATCTTTTGATCAATTGCGTCAATACTATATTTGGCCATAATTCGAATTATTTAATTGTTTGTTACAAAGGTATCTATTTTTTGTTAACTAACAAACTTTTTTGTTAAATTAATTATTTGTAACAATCAACAAGTGAAATGTATGATAGTTGTGTTAATATGATTGATTTGTTTTTCTTACCTACATCTCAACCATCATTATTTATTAGTTATATGTAAAATAGTATTTAAAGTGCCCCTTTAAAAGTAGACTGTGATATTAATAGTAGGTCGGCAAGTGTTATTGCAGCCATTGCCTCAACCATAACTGGTGCTCTTAGAGCTACACAAGCATCATGCCTACCTTTAATTATCAACTCCTCTACACTATTTGTAGTAGTGTTAAGTGTCATTTGCGGATGATTTATGCTTGATGTTGGCTTAAATGCCACTTTGAAAACTATCTTGTTACCATTAGATATGCCACCATTAATTCCCCCTGCATTATTTGTTTGTGTTGCTCCATCGGTCGATAGTATAGGGTCATTATGATGCGACCCCCTAGTTGACGATGCAGCAAATCCTTCGCCAAATTCGATGCCTCGAACAGCAGGAATTGCAAAAATTGCGTGGCTTATAAGGCTCTCAACAGAGTCGAAAAACGGCTCTCCTAAGCCGATAGGTAACCCCTCTACCTCGCACTGAATTACACCACCAACTGAATCGTGAGCTTTAAGTGCTGCTGTTACAATATCTTCAAATTTAGACTTATCGCTCTCTCCGCCAATAGCTACAACCTTGCTACTGATTGATATACCGTTGCTACCTAGTAGTTTTTTTGCAATAACACCAGCAGCAACAATACCTAGAGTTACACGAGCCGAAAAATGCCCTCCTCCTCTATAATCGTTGAAGCCTGAGTATTTATGTGTTGCCACAAAGTCTGAGTGACCTGGTCGTGGGTGCTTTACAAGGTTTGTATAATCGCCACTTTTAATATTGTTATTATCGAAAAGTATAGTTATTGGCGCCCCTGTAGCTCTGTCATTAAATGTTCCAGAGGCTAAAAAAGGTTTATCTTCTTCAACTCTTGGTGTTGTGCCCTTTCCTCCAGCTCTTCTAC
>CAMQVM010000118.1 GCA_947038135.1 uncultured Rikenellaceae bacterium | reverse complement strand
AAGCACCTACGCGCCTTAGGCGCTTGGTGGCTCCCTTCGGGAGCTGGCTAATTCAATTATACTGTACTAATATAAAAAGGAGGTGTGTTAAGAGAAATCTCAACACACCTCCTTCAAAAATATTTAAGCCAAACTAATAACTTAAACAGCTAAGATACTAAGAGCAACAACCGCCTTTAGAATCAGAGCTACAACAGCTATCTTTCTCGCTGTCACACTTACAGTCATCGCCACAACCGCCATCTGCACAACCACCGTCGCCACAACCACCGTCGCCACAACCACCGTCGTCGCAACCGCCGCTACCACAACAGCCACCGCCGCCACCAGTCATCTCAGCAAGCTTCTCTGGTGTCAACTCACCAACAGACACAACCTCACCAACAAATGAAAGGCTTTTGCCTGCCATAGGGTGGTTGAAGTCCATCAACACAACATCATCTTTGTTCTCTTTAACTGTGCCCATAAGACGGTTACCTTCGCTATCCATCATAGGAAGTAGGCTACCTGTAGCTAGCATCTCTTCGTTTACAACTCCTTCAACCTCGAATACGTTTTTAGGAAGTTCTACGATCATATCAGCAACAACGTCGCCATAAGCATCATCTATACCTAAAGTAAACTCAAACTTATCGCCTTGAGCCTTACCTACAAGCATCTCTTCAAACTTAGGAAGCATAAAGCCTGCACCATAAGGAAATTCTAAAGGTTTTTCATTTGTTACAGTCTCTACAACAGCTCCGTCAACAGTAAGCGTGTAAGTAATTGATACTAATTTGTTTGATTCAATTTTCATTTTATCTTTTTTTTTAATTGTTAATTATTATAAATAGCTCTCAATAGGTGCACAAGTACACATTAAGTTACGGTCACCATATCCGCCATCGATACGTGACACATAAGGGAAAAATTTATTTTCAGCAACCCACACAAGAGGATAACCTGCCTCTTTACGACTATAACAGTGAGTCCACTCATCGCCCATAAGCTCAGTGGCAGTATGTGGTGCATTAATCAGTAAGTTATCTTTAGGGTCTGATATTGCTTCACACTCACGTTTAATACTTATAAGTGAATTTATAAACCTATCAAGCTCAGCTTTAGACTCGCTCTCGGTAGGCTCTACCATAAGTGTTTCGTGCACAGGAAAAGATAGCGTTGGAGCATGGAATCCATAATCCATTAAACGACGAGCTATATCGCCAGTTTCTACACCAAAATCTTTTTTATAGTTTCTAAAGTCAAGTATCATCTCATGTCCTACACGACCAGTAACGCCTTGATATACTACACCAAACTCAGACTTTAGAGCACAAGCCATATAGTTAGCGTTAAGGATAGCCATCTCAGTAGAGCGCTTCAGCCCATTATACCCAAGCATTTTGATGTATCCATAGGTGATAGGTAAAACACCAGCACTACCCCAAGGAGAAGAGGCAACAGCTGTTATTCCATCTTCGCCACCTACACCACCAACAATAGAGTGTGATGGTAAGAACCTTACAAGATGCTCAGCAACGCCAATAGTACCAACACCAGGACCACCGCCACCATGTGGTATAGCGAAAGTTTTATGCAGGTTTAGGTGACAAACGTCAGCACCAATAAAGCCAGGACTAGTAAGCCCCACTTGCGCATTCATGTTAGCACCGTCCATATATACTTGACCACCATTTTCATGAACTATATTACACAGCTCTACGATCTTTTTCTCAAATACACCATGTGTAGATGGATATGTTATCATTGCACAGCTTAGCGACTCTTTATGCTGTACTGCCTTAGCTCTGAAATCTTCTACATCTATATTACCATTGCTATCACAATCTACAATCACTATATCCATTCCTGCAATCATCGCTGATGCTGGGTTAGTACCGTGAGCAGAAGATGGAATAAGAGCAATGTTTCGCTTCTCATCGCTTCTATGTTGATGATATGCTCTGATAACCATCAAACCTGCATACTCGCCTGCTGCACCTGAGTTAGGCATATTAGATACAGCCTTAAATCCAGTGATAGTAGCAAGATCTTTTTCAAGACCACGCATCATTTCATGGTATCCCTCAGCTTGCTCTACTGGAGCAAAAGGGTGCATATTAGTAAATTCAGGCATAGTAATAGCCATCATGCTAGCTGCTGAGTTTAGCTTCATAGTACACGAACCTAGAGGTATCATGCTATTTGCTAAAGATATATCTCTACGCTCTAACTTCTTGATATAGCGCATCAGCTCTGTTTCGCTATGATATTTGTTAAACACACTCTCTGTAAGTATCTCGCTTTCACGAGCCATTGAAGAGCAGAACGACAACTTATCTTCCACCTCCAAAAGCACAACAGCAGCTTTGTCAGCTACCTCGGCTAGTATAGCAATAACACAATTTACCTCTTCAAGAGTTGTTATTTCGTCGAAACTCATTCGCACCTTTGAAGCAGTAGGATAGAAAAAGTTAACCTCTGCCTTTTCAGCTACCTCTTTCACCTTATCGGCATCTGCCTCAAGCTCAATAGTATCAAAAAAGCACTTTGAAGTTAGCTTATATCCTAGCTGCTCAGCTGCCATAGCCACTGCATAAGCATTGCTATGAGCATGAGTAGCGATCTGCTTTATACCAGTTTTTCCATGATATACAGCATACATACCTGCAATAGAAGCAATTAATGCCTGTGCAGTACATATATTCGATGTAGCCTTTTCACGCTTAATATGCTGCTCACGAGTTTGTAGAGCCATGCGAAGAGCAGTGTTACCCAACCTATCAACCGATACACCAATGATACGTCCAGGCATAGAGCGCTTAAATTTATCTTTAGTAGCTAAATATGCAGCCGATGGACCGCCATAGCTCATAGTAACTCCAAAACGCTGGGTTGACCCAACAGCAATATCAGCACCCCACTCAGCAGGAGCTTTAAGAACCGCCATAGATAAAATATCACAAACAGCAGTAACTAACACACCTTTTTCGTGGCAAGTAGCAGCAAAAGCGCTATAATCGATAATAGCACCATTAGCAGCAGGATACTGCACAATAGCACCAAACTCTTTACCAGTAAATTCATACTCCTCAAAAGAGTCTACCATAAGCTCAATGCCTAAAGGCTCGCTACGAGTCATTAGCACATCAAGTGTTTGAGGATAGATGTTTTGATCTACAAAAAGGATATTTTTCCCCTCTTTGATATCGGCTCTGCTACGAAGGCTGTGCATCATAAACATTGCCTCGGCCGCTGCCGTTGCCTCATCAAGAAGCGAACAGTTACTCACCTCTAAACCCGTAAGCGATATAACGGCTGTTTGGAAGTTTAAAAGCGCTTCTAAGCGACCTTGTGATATCTCAGCTTGATATGGAGTATATGATGTATACCACGCTGGATTTTCAAGTATGTTACGAATAATAGCCGCAGGAGTAGAGTTTGGATAGTACCCCATACCGATAAAACTACGATACATTTTATTTTTAGCTCCTAAAGCTTTTATATGAGCCAAGAACTCTACCTCGGTCATACCATCTTGTGCCATATCTAATGGCTTAGGTAGGCGGATATCAGCAGGCAGAACCTGTGATATAAGCTCTTCAACAGAGCCAACACCTATAACTTTTAACATTTCAATCATGTCAGTGTCATTGACTCCGACGTGTCTATTAACAAACTTATCTTGCATGATTATATCTATATTAGTTGATTATTGTATACTGTAAATTATTTTTTTGTTTTATTGTATGCCGTAACCCCAGACTTTAAAAACTCTACAAAGCCACTAACACTAAGGTCATAGCTACGAGGAGTAACAAGAACACTATCGTTATTATCCATCAGAACATAATATGGCTGTGCATTTATATTAAACCTATCTATTTGAAACTTAGCATTTATCTGTCCAAGTGTTTTAAGCACTTTACCATTAGAACTAGTAACCCAGTCGCTCTCAGGTAGTGTTTTTTTATCATCTACATAAAGACCTACCACTACATATTGGTTTTTAAGGATGTCTAACACCTGCGGATCAGACCATACATCTGCCTCCATCTTTCTACAATTAACACAGCCGTGTCCAGTGAAATCAAGCAGCATAGGTTTGCCTACACTCTTAGCATACGCTGCCCCCTGCTCAAAATCAAAAAATCCTTTGATTCCATGTGGAAGATGCAGAAAATCTGCATACTTAACAACTGGCATATCAGATGCAGACTTATCGCTAACCCTGCCCTTTGAAAGATCAAAATCTAGAGTGTGCATAGGAGGTAGATATCCCGACAACGCTTTTAAAGGAGCACCAAACATACCTGGAATAAGATATACCACAAAACTAAATGTTAAGATAGCAAAAAATAGCTTTTTAACCTTTAAGTACGGCTCAGGTGTATCGTGTGCAAAACGTATTTTACCCAATAGATAAAAGCCCAAAAGAGTAAAAATAACGATCCAAAGAGCGATATATAGCTCTCTATCTAACAAGTCCCAATGATAAGTTTGATCAGCAGTAGATAAGAATTTAAGCGCCAAAGCTAGCTCTACAAAACCCAACACAACCTTTACAGAGTTGAGCCAACCTCCCGACTTAGGTAGAGTTTTAAGCAGCGATGGGAAAAATGCAAACAGTGTAAATGGTAGCGCAAAAGCACTAGAGAACACTAGCATAGTAAGTATAGGCTGCCATATAGCACCCTGCGTAGATTGCACCAATATAGACCCTACAATAGGACCAGTACATGAAAAAGAGACAAGCACCAAGGTAAGAGCCATAAAGAACACTCCTAAGATACCACCTTTATCACTTTTAGAGTCGGACTTATTAACAAGCCATGATGGCATTACAATTTCGAAAGCTCCAAAAAATGAGATAGCAAACACCACAAAGATCACAAAGAAGAGCACATTAGTAACCCAGTGAGTAGCAATCCAATTAAAGATACTAACAGTTACTGCATCTCCCCCGAAAATAAACGAAATACCAATAATAAGAGTAATAGGCACTGTATAAAGTGCTACGATAGACAACCCATAAAGAGCAGCCATCATACGCCCTTTAGCCTTTGACCCATTACCTTTCATAAAGAATGATACAGTCATAGGCACCATTGGAAACACACAAGGTGTAAGCAGAGCCGCAAATCCATAAAGTATAGCCTCAATTATAATAGCCCACATCGAGCTTTGAGGACGATCAAGATCACCTTCAACAGTAGAACCCGTAACCTCAGCACCTGCAACCTCAGCAACCTTAGTGGCTGCAACAAGCTTGGTAGGCTTAATAACATCATCAGTAGACCCAGCAGGAGCAACCCCCTCTACATTAAACCTAAAATCAAACTGTGTAGGAGCAAGACAAGTAACATCATTACACGCTTGCCACTCGATATAACCAGTAACCATAGCCTCATTGGTATTAACAGTTATAACCTGCTCAATAACAGCTTCTTTATATATTTTACCGATATCCATTGCAAAGATATCATCAAAAGCGGTCTTTACTGGCGATACCACCACTGGCTCACCTTTCAATACAACCCCTTCAGGCAGATCCATGACAAGCACTGTAGGATTAGGACCCCTTTTGTGACTCTTCATGTCATATATAGCCCATCCCTGCTCAATTG
>CAMQVM010000117.1 GCA_947038135.1 uncultured Rikenellaceae bacterium | reverse complement strand
ATTCCCTCGGCATATTGTATGGTTACCTCGCTGATATTGGTATCTTTGTTTTTATCTAAAAATATGCCTGGTGTAGGTCGTCCATATCCTCGCATAGCTATTACAGTACCTTCAACAAGCTTAGGGTTATCCCATTTGGCTTTAATAACTCTATCTGATAGCTCTTTAACACCCTTAACACCTAAAGCTATATCACTTGTGTTATATACTACTCTGCGTGTTTGAGGGTCAAAAGCTATACCCCATGCTGGAGTGTGTTCCCATCCATCACCAACAAGCACTAAAGCATCATCAACAATTTTATATCTCGACCATGGCGCCATAATGTAGCTTATAAAACCATCTTTGTTCTCTATAACTCTAGCCTGCCCAATGTGAGGAGTAGCAAAGTCTACAATGAAATTTTCGAGTGTGGTATTTGCACTTTTACTGATAACGATTGGTAGCATTCTGCCATGAAACAGAAATGTAGAACCGTTGCCATCAATAGTAAGGTTGTCTATCTCTTCGATATTTACACCTATGCTTTTAGGGTTATCTTGGTCGTGGTTTGATATGTAATACTCCTTTTTTGTCGACCCCTCTTCACGAAAGTTGTAGGTGTTATTATCGAATTGTATAGTGACTTTTTCGCCCTGTTTTACCTCCTCTTTTATATCTGCTACGATTTCAGCTAATATAGGAGATAGGTTGTCTGCGTTATTCTGCTCAAGGTAGTCGCTAACATTATAAATATGCTCTTTTTCACTGCACGAATTTAGTATCATTGTGCATGATAATAATAGCGTTGGCATAAAGTAATTATTTCTCATAATAGTAATTTTAAGAGTTTTTAGTTAATATTGTAAGTACATCACTAGCAAGCTGCTCTATACGTTTTGTGTAGTCTATATCACTCTTTTTGTTGCTTCGTTGTGCAATTGCCACACATAGTGTTATTGCTTTGTGATTCAGTAATTTAGATAGGGCGGCGACTGGTGCGCTCTCCATCTCTAAGTTTAAAATTATATTGTTGGTATAGCTGCTTCTAAACTCTTTAAGTGAGCCTATAAGGTTTTTTATTTTATTTTGCGCTCGAAGTGTGCGCCCTTGTGGTGCGTAAAATCCCGGTGCTGTAACTGTTATTCCTCCTCGTCCGAGGTGCGAAAATAGCTCTATAAGAGTTTTGTCGCTCTCAACAACATAGGGGCGTGGCAGAAAGTTATTCCACGATAGCTTCTCTATAAATTCAGTTGTTATATCTTCTCTAAATAGTGTAGTAGGGTGCTCATAGAAGTGCAGTAACGCATCTATACCTATTGATAGTTCACTGATTATCACCTCGCCTGTAGATATATCTTCTTGAATTGCTCCGCACGTTCCTATGCGTATAATGTTAAGCGTGCGGTGAGTTTTACGTATCGTGCGGCTCTCAAAATCGATGTTTGCAACAGCATCAAGCTCGTTAAGTACTATATCTATATTATCTGAGCCTATGCCAGTTGATAGTATCGTAACTCTTGTATTTTGGTATGTCCCAGTACACCATACAAATTCACGGTTAGAGTTTGAAGCCTCTATTGTGTTTAACATTGAGCTAAAGAGTGCCACTCTGCTTGGATCTCCAACCAAAATTACATTGTCGGCAAGAGTATGATACGACAAATGCAGATGGAAAATAGATCCATCTGCATTTAATATCAATTCACTGTTATGAATTTGACTAGTCATGTCTTTGTGTGTTCTGCGAAACATACTTCTGTTGAAGGTTAATAACAGAACATATTTCAAGGAATGAAGCACCTTGCTTCGCCCCGTAATCGCCACCTACAACAACTACTAAATCCTCTTTAGTGATCTTCTTGCTATTTTCTAGCTGCTCTAATCTATTGTAAAGGAAATGCTTGTGTATTTGTGAAGGCTCTTGATACTCTGCGAATACACCGTAAGATAGTGCTAACTCACGTGCAACGTGGCGACAATAACAAACTGCGTAGATAGGACGTTCGCCTCTAAATGAAGAGAGGTAGCGACCTGTACGACCTGAAAGAGTGTCAATAATGACAGCTGTAATAGGTAGGTTAAGGCACGCACGTACTGCTGAGCGTGAAAGCTGTGCTGTAATGCTATTTGTTATATCGTTAAATTCAATATCAATAATAGCGTTTGTATCTTGCTCTACCTCACGAGCTACTCTATCCATAGTCATTACTGCCTCTTTTGGATAGTCGCCTGAAGCTGTTTCTCCACTAAGCATAATAGCGTCGGCACGTTGGTAGATAGCTGAAGCTATATCATTAACCTCTGCACGAGTAGCACGAGGGTTTTTGATCATGCTTTGAAGCATTTGTGTAGCTACAATAACTGGAGATTTGTTCTCAACACACTTCTTTACTAGGTTGCGTTGAATGCTTGGTATCTGCTCTGCTGGAATCTCTATTCCAAGGTCACCACGAGCGATCATTATACCGTATGAATATTTAAGAATCTCGTCAATGTTATCAACACCTTCTCTATTTTCAATCTTCGAGATGATTTTGATGTTACTTTGATACTCGTCGATAATTTCACGAACCTCCATAAGGTCATCTTTACCTCTTACAAAAGAGTGTGCAATAAAGTCAACACCTTTTTTTATAGCCCATTTAATATACTCTTTATCTTTGTCGGTAACCGATGGTAGAGGTATATGAACATCTGGTATATTTACACTTTTGTGACTCTTTAGTGTTCCAGAGTTACATACTACACCAACCATTGAGTCGCCTACATGAGATAATATCTTAATTTCAATATCACCATCATCTATAAGTAGAGATGCTCCATCAGGAATTTTTGCACACGCATTAGTAGCGCTTATGTATATGCACTCTTTTGTCGAAAATCCTGTTCCTCCTTTAATATTTATCTTCTCGCCCTGCACTAGCTCTACTGCACCATCGTTTTCGATAGATGAAGTTCGCACCTCAGGACCTTTAGTGTCTATTAATATAGCAATTTTGTCTGAGATAGAACGTACATTGTCTACAATCTCATTTGCACCATCAAGTGTTGCGTGTGCTGAGTTGATTCTTACTACGTTCATACCTGCTTCATAGAGTCCTGCTATAAACTCTTTACTACAACGTCTATCCGAGATCGTTGCGATAATCTTTGTTTTTCTTTCCATTGATTCTTATAATTATTTTCCGTCTTCTGTTTTATTTTTTATTATCCAATATTGAATATATCCCCAAAAGGTAGGATTGCATGCCAAAACCCATAATTGAGCCTTTACATTTTGGTGAGATAAGAGATTTGTGGCGATACTCCTCTCTTGCAAGTATACATGATAAATGAACCTCTACAACATCCGTTCCTATTCCTCCAATAGCATCAGCTATGGCGATTGAGGTGTGGGTGTACGCCCCTGCATTTAAGACAATACCGTCATATTTGTCCTCTGCATCATGTAGAGCGTTAATTATTTCGCCCTCAATATTTGATTGATAATACTCTATCTTTATTGAAGAAAACTGATTTCTTAACTCCACTAGGTACTCCTCAAAAGTTTGACTGCCATATATAGAAGGCTCCCTTTTTCCTAGCAAATTTAGATTTGGTCCATTGATAATTAATACTCTCATATTACCTAACTATTTCAAATATTGTTGTTACTTTGTAAATTATGTTTACTTTTGTGTATAGTACTTCGCTTTGAAGAACACTACAAAGATAGTAATAAATTCTTAATAATGGTAATATATAACGAAATTGAGGTGATTAATATTTTTTCAAACATCACATCAGTAGTGCCAAAAGGGGTTGTGGGCATCGGCGATGATTGCGCTGTATTGCCATTTGGAGTAGATGAAAGCATGGTAATTACTACCGATACTTTAACTGAAAACACTCATTTTATACTTGATAAAATAACGCCTTATAACCTTGGTTACAAATCACTTGCTTCAAATATTAGTGATGTTATAGCTATGGGTGCTACCCCTACCTACGCCTTTTTGTCTATAACATTAGGTGGTGGTTGCAGTGCCCATTGGGTAGAAGAGTTTGCTCGTGGCTTTAGCGAACTGTCAAAAAAGCATCAAATATCACTAATTGGGGGCGATACTACACAAAGTAGCTTAGCCGTTACTATTACTATAACACTTATAGGTAGCGTAAAAAATAGTAATATTAAGCTTCGAAGTGGTGCAAAGAATGGTGATATAGTATTTTGTTTAAATAACCTTGGTGGCTCGGCGGCGGGGCTGAAGTTGCTCTTGGCAGGAGAAGATACTCACCCTCTTATTGATACACACTATAAACCTAAGCTTTTTGTGGAGCAGGCGCAGTGGCTGGCAAAGTTTATGCAGGTGCACTCTATGATGGATATATCTGACGGTATAGCTAAAGATTTTAAACATATACTTAATAGGTCTAATTTAGGGGCTTATATTAATCTTGATATGTTGCCTATTGATAATCGTATCTTTGAGGAAGATAAGTTGTTGGGTGTTGATGTTTTATCTCTTGCAGTAGAGGGTGGCGAGGAGTACGCTCCTCTTTTTACTGTACAACGAGAGTTTGCTGGCGAGCTTATGCAGCTCTATAAAGATAAATTTGGTATTGAGATGTATGCAATAGGAAGTGTTAGTGATAAAATGGAGGTAGGGGTTATAGAGTGGCGCAGTAGCGGTGTAAAGCAAAATGTAGATTATAAGGGGTATACGCATCTTTAATTATGAAAATTATGATGATTATGAAAAGATTAGTAGTTTTTTCATTTGTGTTTTTTATGAGTTTAGGTAGATCTTACTCACAAAATATACTAGCAGGCACTATATTAGATAAAGAGTCAGGCGAGCCTATCAGTTATGCTATGATAGGTGTTAATGAGAGGTATATTGGTGTTGTGAGCGATGGAAAGGGTGAGTTTACATTGCCATATAATGATAAGATAGCAAATAGCGACTCAATTACAGTAACCTGCCTTGGTTACCACGCTTTAAAGATGGCTGTCAATGATGTTAAGGGTAGCAAGATGGATATTTACATGAATATATCGGCTTTACGAATTGATGAGGTGGTGGTTCGAGCAGGCGAAAAAAAGAGTGTTAAAATAGGTTACTCTAGTGCTGGTACTCGTATGTTATCAACTCCATTATTTGCACATTCTGAGCTAGACGATAGCAATGAACTTGGCAAAGAGTGCGGTGTGGTTTTGAAAATTAAAGATGATAGCGATATAAAAAGTCTTAATTTTTATCTTGTCAGAAATGATTATGACAGTATAAAGTTAAGAGTTTTATTTTATAGTGTTGAAGATGGGTTGCCTAAGGATATTATAGTAAATCAAGATATTGTTTTTGAGGTGACAGATAAAAAAGCGGGGTGGATAAATGTAGATCTATCTTCTTACAATATACAGTTTGAGGCTGGCAAAGACGTAGCAGTAGCATTAATGGCTCTTGATGAAACAGATAGAAAGCAGTTTTTTATCTCTTTAAGCCTCTTTAAGCACAACCTTGTCATTCGCAAAGGTGTGCAAGATGTGTGGAATAAAAATAAAAGTACAATATCTCTCTATTTAGGTGCAGAGAGTTTTAGATAGTAAAAAAGAATATGAAAGAAAAAATAGCTATAGCACTCAGATCGGAAGAGCGTCGTGTAGGGAAAGAGTGTTAAGATTAGTGTAGA
>CAMQVM010000116.1 GCA_947038135.1 uncultured Rikenellaceae bacterium | reverse complement strand
TATTGCGGCAGATAGCTTTGATCATATTTTACATCCATATATCACCGATGATCCTACCTGCTTTGTTATACCTCAAGGTGATATATATAGTGTAAGGAGGACAGAAGCAGGTCAATATAACCACTCGGTAAATGTTGTGCATAATAACTTCTCAGGCAAAGAGTCTAAATCATCATCAAAGCTTGGCTTTAAACTACCTAAAGAGACAGTGAGGGCAGAGATGAAAACTAATCATGTACCTCATCCGAGCACCAATCCGCAATTTTATGCTCAGGTAGCTGTTATAGATTTTAGCGACAATAGAGATGATGCTTATTTAGCTATGTATCATGGAGGGTCTTACTTTGCAGAGGGCTATTTTCCTCTTTTAACACACAATAACAGAGGTTCGGCAGGTGGTTTATCTCTCACCTTAGATATGAGTGTAAAGGGTGGTATTGGCGAAAAACATAGTTCATATTACGACTTTATGAAGAGCAATAGAATGGTTGTAAATGGCAGGGTGTTGCTAAGCCTATCAGAGATTCGGAATATTGATTTTACAAAAAAGGTATCTGTAAATAATAGAGATTTTATAATTAAGAGTATCGCTTACACTCTATCAAATGGTGCAAATATTGAGCCTTGTGAGGTTGAGTTAGAGTGTCCGATTTAGTAACATCGATGTTTGTATCTTTGTACAAAATAGATCAATATGTATATATTAACAAAAAATACTCCTCGTTACACAATAGCCTCTGATTTAGCATTAGAGGTTACTGTGCATCTTAATGGTGTAGAGCTCTACAAAGAGATTGCTACACCATATAACAATAAGATAGATATTAATATAGCCGATATCATAGCTAGCTCCTTGGTATCTGAGCTCCCTGCAAATAGCCGAGTTAGTGATGTAGATTATTTAACAATATCATATAATAGCACCACTATAACTTTATATGTTGTCGACGGTGGTGTAGATGCTGAAGCTGCTGATGTGCAAACATTCTTAAAGCAAAATTGGCTTACTTGGCAGCCTCAAACAGTTACATCTTGCATATCACACCCACGATATCTGCGATATGTAGCAGTTGAGCCATGTACGGTTAAAGTCAAGGCATATCGTGGCGAGGTGGTGAATACTGTTATATTGCAGAATTTAGAGGCTAATAGCTCATATATAGCTGATCTGTCGCATAGCTCTTTGGCTTCAGTTATCGACTCTATTAATGAGGTGTCGGCTATTGATGTATGGGTTGAAGATGCTGATAATGTTGCGATATCATATACTCAAAGATATCTATTCACTTCGCAAGCAAAGAGTGATAGTGATGTTTTTATATGTAAAAATTCTCTTGGGGGCTATGATGTTATTGAGATGCTTGGTGAGCTAGTTGAGCGTTCAAAAGGCTTGGCTGCCAACTATGAGGTAGATGGTGCAACTATTCAATATGATAACGATACATCGTTATCGTTTGTGAAAAATAGCGGCTACTTTTATGGTCGTTCTGTTATACTGCTTAATGAATTTTCTTTATCAACACAGCGTTTTATGGTGCATGATGGTAGCATTAAGCATATTGTTATTACTGAGGAGATTAAAGTAGATAAAACAAAATATACTTATAGCTCAGCTACATTTTCGTTCTCTCTATCTCAAAAGAGATCTTTATTTAATGTTGAGCGTGTGGATCTACCTTCGTATGTAGAGCTGAAATTTGACTCGGAGGTTTTTAGTTTAGCTCCTCGCTTATGGATGTTTCCACTAGCAGCTATTAGTGAGGAGCTAACTTTATTGGTACAAACACCATATACGCAAATATGGAAGCAGCTGCCATTTAGCTCTGTCATGTCGGCTGTTGGTCAGCATGAGGCACTATTTGGACGTGATGCAGCTAACCAGCACCCGATATCTGCTATTACAGGTTTAGAAAAAGTGTTGGCTGATCTGGGTGATATTGGTGGTGGCAGCGCACCTCTTAATCATACGCATGATTGGGTTGATATTACTGATACATCATTTGTTTATACTAAAACAAATGCAAACCTTTATACTGAAGATTGGAAAGCTAAAGTACTGCGCACTTCTAACTCGGTGATTATGTTCTCTACTAATGAAGAGCGTGGTAATATAGATGCTGGTGGTACATATTTACATAATAACCTACATAATAGAGAATTTGCAGACTCTCATCCGATATCTGCTATTTCGGGTTTGGTTGATGCTTTGGCTTCGAAGTCGGGTAGTGCTCACTCTCATGCTTGGAGTGTAATAACTGGTAAACCTACGACTTTTACACCATCTGTGCACAATCAAATGATGAGTACAATTGTAGGGTTATCAGAGGCACTTGCTGCGAAGTCTGATATTAAGCATTCTCATGCTTGGGGTGTTATAACTGGTAAACCAAAATTATTTGAAAATATGGGTACAAACGAAGCAGGATTTCATGAGAGGGCTTACAAGCAAAATGGTACATGGAATGAATTCACTTATCCTGCAAGTATAGGGTATGTTAATATTGTCACTGGGGGGTCTGCGCACTCTTTGATGTTTCGATTCAATTATGGAGATGATCAGTTGTATTGGCGTAACTCTGTTGATGGTAATCAATGGCATGGTGAGTTTAAAAAGATATATCATAGTGATAATGCTAACCAATTAAGCGTTGATTGGAAAGCAAAGGTATTGCGTACCTCTGGCTCAGTGATTATGTTCTCAGCTGAACAGTAATAATTAAAAACAAATATAATGGCGTATAAAGATATTCTACCAACAACCAATCTACAAGCTGTAGATATTAGGGACACTATTGGTTGTCCTTCAAATAATTTAGCTCACTATTGTTGCATGGCTAAAACTGGTGGTAAACAATACGGAACAATATCTCTAGCTTTTGAAACTATCGAAGTTGGCTCTTATCACCATGATGGTAGTTTAATCAGTGGTGCAGTTGCGTACTTCAATATATATTCTAACAATGCACCAGGTGAATGGACAATTCACCTTGGAGATACTAAATATATGCTTAGGCGTAATGTATATGGCGATACCAATATTAATGGGGTGTTGTTTAGCTCTATTAGCTATTGTTATGATTTAGGGGCGTTCAAGGGGTATGTAGCAAAGTCTAGTGCTCCATATTTTGAAAGTGCTGGAGGATTGACAGACTCAGAAGATATTAATACTGTTGTTGTTGGGTTTTACAGAGGTGACTATGACAGGTTCTCTATGGTGCAGAAGTTTTTTTATGATGTATCATTAGAGAATCTATATGTAGGGCTCAGTAATGGAAGCAGCACTCTAATATCTGATACATTCAAATATATAGATTGGGCTAAAAATTCTAGTAGCGGTGGTACATCAGGTGCCTTTGTAAGTGTTAATAGAAAGCCGCCCAGTATCACATCAGCAGTGAACCTCTATCGTAAGATGGGAGAAACACAAATGAAGCAGCTTATGACTCTGCCAATGGAGTCCAATGCAACAGGCAATGGTCAATTCACATTTTCCTCCTCATTGCCTATAATATGGACTGAATATGACAAAAACCCTAAGGTTATAGGTGTTGTATTTTGCACGGGAAGCAGAACTAACCCTGGTACACGAGTTTATAGCTCAGTTGTGGAAGTAACTCGTGGTGGGTTTGAGCAAGGAGTATTTCATTTTGAGTTACGTGTTGTTTCAGACCGTGCATTGAGGCGGAACGGTAATCCATCTGCCTCACTGTCATATCCTGAAAGCTCTACTGGCGATCCTGCTGGATATGTTACTATACCTGCAGGAATGCACTTTGGGCAACCTGTCAGCTATGAAGAGGCAGATAATGGATTCGAACAAGGTACACCCACTTGGGAGATTTCAGGTAGTGCTCCATACGGCTCTGTCCCAGCAGTAGCATTAGCACCATATCACATGAGTGTTGAACTTTACAATATTGAGATAGAAGAATAATAACAATAATAAATCGAAAATTATGATCACAAAGAAAAATGAAACAAAATCTTTCAGAGCTGAGAAAAAGACTGAAAGCTACTACATCGCTGCCAATGTAGTAACAGATAGTAATAATGCAGTAAAACATATCGATGCAGGTGAGGTGTTTCTGCCAGATGAAAGTAAGCAGATAGCAAGCTTTGGCAAGTTCTCTCAGGCAAATACATCTATTACATTTCTTGATGATACATCTATTGCCGAGGTAGCCGCAGAAATAGCACTATTTATTAATGAGGTATCAAATAACATTGTAGAATGAAAAAAGGAGAAGCGTATATGTTAAATGAAATCTTAGCTAAGGTTAAGATAACAGGTAGAGGTATATCTAGTGATACCCGTAGGTCCGTAATGAATAGTAAAATATCTTTATCAAATATCGTCAAAAGCTTTGATGATGATAGAGAGATTATCAAAAGTGAGTGTAAAGATAGTGATGAAGCTACATTTTATGATCTAATCAATAATTTAGCCATTCAAGAAGCGCAGGTGGAGTTGTCTACAATAACAACTGAACAGTTCGACACCCTGCTCGACAATGTAGACCTTAACACTAGCGAAGTAGAATTATTGTATAAATTTATGTTATTAGATTGATTATGAGTATTATAAATATTATCCTTACAAACTTAGTATCTATTACTTTGGGGCTGGGTGGGGCGCTGCTCTTTTACCGCTCAAGGAGCAGAAAGGAGGGGGCAGAAGCGTACAAGCTTGAGCTTGATGGGCTGAAAGATGAAATAACATTCTTGAATGAGCGGCTTAAAAGTATGCGAGAGGAAACAAGTCAATTAATAGATTGTTTTGTAGACCTTAGAAAGCACGCAATGGAGTTAGAAGTATCTCTTATTAATGCTGAAAAGAGTGTAAGAATAGCGCAGTCTTCTGCTTGTTACAGCAGTGAGTGTGGGCTTCGCATAGCATATAAAGATCCAAAAGGGAAATAAAAACCCCCGACTTTCATTAATAAGTATCCAACCACTTAGAAAATAAAAAATGCATCACAGCAACTGTCGGGGGTAGACCCTCGTCATTGCTGTGGTGCATTTTTTTCATACGTGGTTGGACTGCAAATATAATACATATTTAGTTACCAATCATTATTATTTGTAATAATTATGATAATATATGAATTAGTGGTGTTTAACAAGACCATTTTAAAACAGATTTATGAGTTGGGAATCAATCCTTCAGATTATAAATATGTAGATCTATATTGTGAATATATAGATATGATGAACAAGGGGGATAAAGTTTCGTATATCGTGTTGGTGCTGGCAAAAAAGCATAAAGTATCAGAGAGGCAGGTCTATTATTTGTTACGTAAGTTCAGCCATGAAATAGACTACTGCAAACGCTCTTCACCATTATAGGTGCGATATAATTGGTTATACAAAATATAATTAGTTGCTTTGTATCGACATAACAACTGTATTAACTAATTTAAAATACCAACAATGAAAAACAAAGTACACAAATGCGCACCTCTTCCATTTCAAGGACAAAAACGCTTTTTTGCAACAGCTTTTGCTGATGTGCTAAGTGAATATGCACAAAAAAAGCGACCTGAGATCATTATTGATCTTTTTGGTGGTTCGGGCTTACTATCCAATATAGCAAAGAGGGTTCTGCCCGATTGTCGTGTTATTTACAACGACTTCGATGACTATCATAAAAGATTGATAAACATCAAAAAAACGAACGCTCTACTTGCAGATATCCGAGTTATTGTTGCAGACTACAAA
>CAMQVM010000115.1 GCA_947038135.1 uncultured Rikenellaceae bacterium | reverse complement strand
CACCAGTATTGTGTATAACATTAATATAGTTAATATGTATCTGCCACGTAAAATCTTAAATTTGTTACCCATATATATAAATATTGTTATTATTTAGTAATTATATTGCTATTTTAAAACTTATTTGTTATATTTGAAAAATAAATAGTGAGTATATACTTAATTTCAAAACATACAAAATGACAATATCAGAAATTAATAAGCCAAACTACATCTTTGAGACCAGTTGGGAAGTCTGTAACAAAGTAGGTGGTATTCATACAGTTGTGAGCACTAAAGCTGTCACTATCACCAACGTTCTACAAGATAGATATATTGTGTTAGGACCAGATTTAAATAATGAAAACAACTTAGAATTTGATGAAAACCCTAGTTTATTAAAGGCATTAAAGCTTGCCCTTTACAACAAAGGAGTAAGAGTTCGTATCGGTAGGTGGAAGGTAAAAGGTAGCCCAATAGCTATTTTAGTAGATTTTTCAACATTCATACCACAAAAAGATAAAATATTTAAATTTTTATGGGAAACATATAAAGTCGACTCAATTTCTGGAGGGTGGGACTATATCGAACCTGTGCTATTTGGGTATGCAGCATCTAAAGTTATTGAGTGCTACGTTGACACCTATTGCTGTGATGATGATAAGATTATTGCCCATTTTCATGAGTGGATGACAGCCTCTGGTGGATTATGCTTGAATAAATCAATGACAAATATATCTACTGTATTTACCACACACGCCACTGTTGCAGGGCGCTCTATTGCAGGTAATGGGTTGGAGCTATATAAGTATCTCGACAAATATAATGCAGATGAAATAGCACATAAGTTTAATGTAGTGCCAAAACACTCTATCGAAAAGGCTGCTGCACACAACTACGACTGCTTTGCAACAGTTAGTGAGCTTACCGCCAATGAGTGTAAATATCTGCTAGCCAAAGAGCCCGATATAGTAACACCGAATGGTTTTGAAAATAGCTTTGTGCCACAACCTGCTGAAATTGCAGTGAAGCGTGCAGAAGCTCGCAAACTGCTAATAAATCTTGCCTCGGCTCTTCTTGGTAGGGAGTTTGACAGCAACACGCTTATTGTGGGTAGTAGTGGCAGGTATGAGTTCCGCAATAAAGGTCTTGATCTGTTTATCGACTCGTTGGCGATGCTAAACAACGATACCACTATAAATGGTAATATATTAGCCTATATAATGGTGCCAGGGTGGAACTTAGGTTCACGTATCAATAAAGAGCACTATGCAGCAAGTGGTGAGTTTGTAGGTGAAGATTATCCTATTCCAAACAGTTCGCACTATATGGGCGATTTAGAACACGATCAGGTAGTTGCTAGGTTGCGTGACTGTGGTTTGATTGGTAGTGGCAACAAAGTCTCTGTTGTGTTTATTCCTGCATATATTAGCGAAGATGATGGTCTATTTAATTTACCATATTACGATATATTAACGGGTTTTGACCTTACTATGTTTCCATCATACTACGAGCCATGGGGTTACACACCACTTGAAAGTATAGCATTTGGTATTCCTACCGTAACCACCTCGCTTGCAGGGTTTGGGTTGTGGGCGAAAGATAAAAAGGTGCATACAGGGGTAGACGTTATTACACGTAGCGACGACACCTCAGATACAACACAAAAATTAGCAGAGCTAGTAAAGCACTATACAAATTACAGTAAGTCAGAATATAGTGATATATCATTAAAGTCGCAGCAGCTCTCTAACGAGGCGTTGTGGAGCTCATTGATAGTGCACTACTACAATGCATACGATATAGCTATTAATAAAAAAGATAAAACAATGGGAGTGATTTTCAACAATGGAGGAGAGGTTCACGAGCAAGTGGACTACCTGAAACATCAGTTATCAACAAACTCGCCTACATGGTCGAGAGTAATAATCGAACGCTCTATTCCACAGAGCCTTGAGAAGCTTGAAAAGCTATCTCATAACCTTTGGTGGTGCTGGAATGCAGATGCTATTCAGTTATTTGAATCTATTGACCCTAAAAAGTGGCAAGATTTAGAGTGTAATCCGATAGCTCTAATTGATAACCTTAACAGTGATAGGTTAAGAGAATTGACCGAAGATACTAAGTTTATAGCTGAGCTAGATAAGGTGTACAAAAAATTCAGCGACTATATGGCGCTAAAGGTAGATCGTACGGGTGATGAAATTGCTTATTTCTGTATGGAGTACGGTCTGCATAGCTCACTAAAGATCTATTCGGGTGGTTTAGGTATTCTTGCAGGCGACTACCTTAAAGAGTCGTCAGATCAAAATATACCAATGTCGGCAGTGGGTCTGCTATATAGATATGGCTACTTTACACAAAAATTATCTCTTAATGGAGAGCAAGAGGCTAGCTATGAGTCGCAAAACTTCTATAAGCTACCTATATTCCCTGCTCGTGATAAAGATGATCATTGGATCTCTATAACTATTAACTACCCAGGTCGTACTGTTACGGCTAGAGTGTGGAAGTGTGAAGTGGGGCGTACTGATCTCTATCTTTTAGATGTAGACCACGACCTTAACCAGCATGATGATCGCTGTATAACTCACCATCTTTATGGTGGCGATTGGGAAAATAGACTTAAACAAGAGATACTTTTAGGTATCGGAGGTATAAAGGTGCTTGAGGCATTGAACATAAAAGCCGATGTTTATCATTGTAATGAGGGTCATGCCGCATTTACGGGTATACAAAGAATAAACAACCTTATCAAGAGTGGCAATATGTCATTTAGTGAGGCGCTCGAGGTTGTTAGGTCGTCATCTTTATTTACTACCCATACACCAGTTCCCGCAGGTCATGATGCTTTCCCTGAAGATATGATGCGCCAATATATGTCATCATTCCCTGATAAGCTAAAGATTAACTGGGAGCAGTTTATAAACCTTGGTAGGGTGAACCATAATGGATATAATGAAAAATTCTCTATGAGCTTTCTTGCTTGTAATCTTTCGCAAGAGGTTAATGGTGTGAGCTGGTTGCATGGAGAGATTAGCAAAGAGATATTAGGTGGTATGTGGCCAGGATACTTCAAGAATGAGCTGCATATAGGATATGTTACCAATGGTGTGCATTTCCCTACATGGACAGCGCCTAAAATTCAAGATATATATAATAAGTTTATCGGTAAAGAGTTTAATACAGGAAACTGCCCTATATCGCTATGGAGTAAGGTTAACTCTATACCAGACGAAGAGCTGTGGGCTGTGCGTTTACACCTTAAAACAAGGCTTATAAACCATATCTTAGACCGTGTAAAGAATCCATCTAAGCATAGGTTAGGAACACCACAAGAGATCGTTCAGATTCAAGAGACACTAAAGCCAGATGTTTTAACAATTGGTTTCGCACGTCGCTTTGCTACATATAAAAGAGCGCATCTTCTATTTACAGATCTTGAGAGGTTGGCACATATTGTTAATAACCCTAACCAGCCCGTACAGTTTGTATTTGCAGGTAAGGCGCATCCAAACGATAAGCCAGGGCAAGATTTAATTAATCGTATTGTGCAGGTCTCTTCTATGCCGCAGTTTGTAGGTAAAATTATATTCCTTCAAAACTATGATATGGAGCTAGCAAAGTATCTAGTGCAGGGGGTTGATGTATGGATGAATACTCCTACACGTCCGCTTGAGGCTTCGGGTACATCGGGCGAGAAGTGTGTTATGAATGGTGTTCTTCACTTCAGCGTGCTTGATGGCTGGTGGGTTGAGGGGTACAAAGAAGATGCAGGTTGGATGTTGCCAATGGAGCGTACATATGCCGACCAGCACTCGCAAGACCAATTAGATGCTGAGATGATATATACTATCATTGAAGAGGAGATTGCTCCTGACTACTATGCACGTAAAACTGGTGGTGTGTCTAGTCACTGGATGTCGCATGTTAAGAAATCGATATCAGAGGTTGCATCTAACTTCACTACTAAGCGTATGATTGAAGATTATCAAGAGCGTTTTTACAGTAAGCTAGCGGCATGTCATAAAGAGGTTAGCAGCGACAACTATAAGATAGCACGTGAGATAGCTGCATGGAAGCGTTATGTTGGTGGTTTATGGAATGATAATGTATCTATTGTCAAGGCTAGTACTTACGATATTGATAGCGATATTATTATTACGGGTAAAAAGTATCAATCAGAAGTAATTGTTGATCTTGGTGCATTAACAGTAGATGATATAGGTGTTGAGTTGGTTATTGCAAAGCAGGTTGTACAAGGTGCTTCGGTTGAGCTTGATCGTGTTGTAGCGTTAGAGTTAGAGAAGGTTGAGGAGAATTTAGCTTACTACAAGGTTGATATGTGTCCCGATTTAGCAGGCTCTTTTGATGTTGCTGTTAGGGTGTATGCTCATAATAAGTATCTTAAATATCGAATGGACTTTGCTCTTGTTAAGTGGAGCTAAGGTGTTGTAGAGGGCGTTTTAACTCTTTAAATTAGTTGTAGAGTGTGTTGCGATGTTTATATATCGTGGCACACTTTTTTTAGTATAGATGCTATAAATAGGGCGATTTGCAAAACCTCGGTTTTGCGAATTAGCCTAAATAGAAACCATTTCTAAATTGAGGACTTCTGCTTCATTTGCAGATAAAGGCTCGTTTCTATCCTAAACAAAGATTTTTTTATACTAACTATCAACTCTCTGTTTTTTATTGATTTATATCTAATTTACTTTAAATCAGAGCTTTTTGTATTTTACAATGGTTTGTTGATTTATATTAATTGTATTTGTAGAATATTTTCACTAGTTTTGCAAGACTATGTACTTTAAAAAGCCTTTAATTAAACTAATTAGATATACAATATTATGATAAATAAATTAAATAAAAGCTTCAAGTTATTAATGATGCTGACCATATTTATTATCAGTGCTGGAGTATGGTTAACATATTACCACCCTATGTTTATGCTACTATCCATTATGGGTGCATTTCTTCTCTTTTTAGGTGTTAAAAGAAGAAGAGAGTTTATTGAGAGCTACACTGCATATAGGTGTGCTAACGAAGAGGATTTTGCAGTTCCTGATAAGTTTATTAAGATGTTATACTATGGTAAAAACTATCTTTATGATTTAAACTTACTAAATTGTAAAATTATACCGTATGAGGGTCTGCAAATTGATAAAGCCTCATCTATGCATCTTCATCTCTCTAATAGAGATAATCATAGAATAAAAGCTAGGTTAGATATTTCGCAAGCAAGTATTCCAAATATCAAAGAGTATTTCTTAAATAATATCGAGCAAGCAAAGAGTATGGATATTAACAACCCTGCTGTTAAGCGAGAAATAGCAGATCTTGAAAGCAAACAAAATGCACTATCTATGGCACCAATATTTAAGTTGCTTGGGTTTAATGTAGCTATTGTGCTGTTGCCAGTGATTGTTGTCTTAGATTTCAATGAGTCTATGGTAGTGCTAACTTTGCTTATAACGTTGAGTATAGCAACTGTTGTTACTGCGATTGTGTCTGCTCGCTATTTCAAAAAAATGTTTAGGTACAAAAATGAGGTAGAAGAGTCGGGAGGTGAAATATATAGGTTTTATAGAACTTATTTAAGAGCGATGCTTTTACCAATAGTTGCGATTCTGTTTTTTTGGTTTATTGCTGTTGTGATGGCTGCCGATATTTGGTTTAATACATGGTTGTTTTAGCTTTGTATTTATAGCATACTAGGTGTAACACCATACATAATTAATTAGGGCGATTCGCAAAACCTTAAATATACTTATTTTCAACTATTTAGGTATGGT
>CAMQVM010000114.1 GCA_947038135.1 uncultured Rikenellaceae bacterium | reverse complement strand
CTACCTTTAGCACATCTACTTTTGAGGAGTCTAAAACTACCTTTTCATCATTATCAATCTCTTTTTTTAATGAATCAACAGAAAGAGTATCAATCAACTTTTTATTGATGATACTATCATTGGTAGAGGTTAATACTTCGCTATTTAATTTAGCATTATCAAGCGTGTTAACTTCTTTATGCTCACCATATAAATATTGTGAGCGCATTGCATGAGAAGTAGAGGTGATAGATATCAAGACCACAACTATGCAAATAAACTTTATATATACAACTATTTTTCTGATAACTTTATTTTTTAGATACTTAAAATAAGCTTGAAATATCTTCTATCTCAAGGTTTTAAATTTGTTGATAATATCTTCTACTTCATCATCGCTATTAAAACCAATAACTATTCGACCAACACCTTTAGCATTTTTTTTGATGCTTATCTCTTGATTGAAAAACACCTCTAAATGTTCAACTAGTTGGCTATATGATTCAGGGTATTCCTCTTCATTATCTGCTTTAGATGCCTGTTCAGTAGTCTCAGACATGAGTTTTTTGGCAAACTCCTCTGTTTGTCTTACTGATAGGTGGTATTTAACAATTCTTTTAAGCAGCACTATTTGCTTCTCAATACCATCAACACTCATAATAGCTTTTGCGTGACCCATAGTAATTAACCCCTCGCTGATAGATAGTTGCACCTCAGCAGGAAGTTTCAAAAGGCGTATGTAATTAGATATAGTAGAGCGTTTTTTACCTACTTTACTAGCTAGCATCTCTTGGGTTATATCACACTCTTCGATTAGCCTATTAAGTGTAAAAGCTATCTCCATTGAGGTAAGTTCCTCACGTTGAATATTTTCTACAAGAGCCATTTCTAACATCGTGCTGTCGTCGACCTTGCGTATATAGGCAGGTAATTGAGTTAGACCTGCAATTTTAGATGCCCTAAACCTTCTCTCTCCTGAGATGATAGTATATTTACCGCTCGCTTCAGCACGTAAAGTTATTGGCTGAATAACCCCTAGTGATCTGATAGAGTCTGCTAGCTCTAAAAGTAGGTCATCATCAAAAAGCTTTCGTGGTTGTACTCTATTTGCCTCTATATCAGATATAGCAACATGATCAATACCCCCAGCAGATATAGCTATTTCTGTCTTAGCTTTATCTTTGATTACTATATCTTCAGTATCAAAGATGGCATTCAACCCTCTGCCAAGCCCAATGCTTCTTTTATTTAAAGCCATTATATTAATTTATTTTAATTATCACTATTATTCTTTATAAGCTCCTTAGCAAGGTTCAAATAAGAGTTACTCCCCACCGATGTTGCATCATACAACAGTGCAGGTTTTCCATAACTAGGTGCTTCACTAAGTCGTACATTTCTTGTTATTACTGTTTCAAATGTTAGTGCACTAAAGTGAGTGCGCACCTCGGTAACAACTTGATTTGATAATCGTAGTCGTGAATCATACATTGTAAGCAAAAAGCCTTCAATTTCCAAATCAGGGTTCATTCTACTTTTCACCATTTTTATAGTATTAAGAAGTTTTCCGAGCCCCTCAAGCGCAAAATATTCGCATTGCACGGGTATAATAACACTATCTGCTGCATTTAAAACATTAATAGTTATCATGCCAAGCGATGGAGAACAATCGATAAGTATATAATCATACTCATCTTTTATAGGACTCAAAGCATTTTTCATGCGATGCTGCGAATCTTCTAAATTTAAAATCTCTGCCTCTGCACCAGCAAGGTTTATGCTTGAAGGCACTAACTTAAGGTTTGGTAGCTCGTCAATATCTTTTATTACATCTTGAACTGCTACATCGCCTAGTAATACCTCGTAAATACCATAATCATTGATATCTAATCCATATCCCGAAGTTGCATTAGCTTGTGGGTCTGCATCAACTATCAATACTCGTTTGTCTAACACCGACAGACTAGCTGCTAAATTAATGACTGTTGTCGTTTTTCCTACTCCTCCTTTTTGATTTGCTAAAGCTATAATTTTACCCATTTTTTACTATATAATTTTATCTGTTACGTCACACTTATATACCCACTACTTTTATAATTCTACAAAGATACTAATATAAGATATATTATGCAAAAATAATGATTTCTTTTATATAAAATGATTTTTAAACTAAATAAATTACCTTTGTAAAGTAACACAAACACCACATTATACATCAAGGTGTTAACATACAGTTATTTAACATAAAAATTTATTATGAATTTAGATACTATTGTAGCATTAGCAACAGGCACTGGAGGGGCAATTTCGGTAATTAGACTAAGTGGAGAGCACTCAATTAATATTTCAGATAAGATATTTAAGGGTGCAAATTCAAAAAAAATAGCCTCAATGGAGGGATATACTCTAGCGTATGGCTCCATTATCGACACTGATTTTACAACAATTGATCAGGTTGTGGTCTCTCTTTTTCGTGCACCACGCTCATACACCTCTGAAGATATTGTAGAGATATCGTGCCACGCCTCGCCATATATTGAACAGAAGATAATAGAGCTTTTATTACAACATGGTTGTCGAGCTGCTGAGCCTGGCGAGTTTACCCAGCGAGCCTACCTATCGGGCAAGCTTGACTTGGTGCAAGCAGAGGCGGTGGCAGATATTATATCTTCCTCTTCAAAGGCTAGCCATCAAATGGCTATGAACCAAATGAAGGGTGGTTATAGCAAAGAGTTTACGCTTTTAAGGGGTGAGTTGATTCATTTTTGCTCTATGTTAGAGTTAGAGCTAGATTTTTCAGAGGAGGATGTAGAGTTTGTAAATAGAGACGAGTTGAAAGATTTGCTGTCGAAAATAGAGCTTAAAATATCTTCATTGATAGGCTCATTTAGGCATGGCAACGCTATAAAGAATGGTGTACCAACAGCGATAATAGGCTCACCAAATGTTGGTAAGTCTACTCTACTCAATACTTTACTTAAAGATGACCGTGCATTAGTATCTGATATAGCTGGCACTACACGTGACACAATTGAGGAGTGCATTAACCTATCTGGCATAGCATTTAGGTTTATTGATACAGCGGGAATAAGGCAGACAGACGACCTAATAGAGAGCATGGGTATAGAAAAAACCTTTGCACAGATATCAAAGGCATCATTAATTTTGCTTGTAATAAATCCTCCACAGCTATCTTCATCAAGCCCTGTCTTATCAATATATAATGACCTTAACAATCAGATAGATAAGATTGACATATCGCCATCTCAAGAGCTTATTATTGTTGTCAACAAAAGCGATTTATCTACCGAAGAGGATCTTTTAGATCTGACCACCTATATTAAATCAACGCTTCAACTAGAGTCTTTTGCTATATCGGCAAAATCGTCACAAGGCATAAAACCACTTGAAGAGTATCTATCTAACCAATATGCTAGTGCGCTAAAGTCTGAGAGTGTAACAATCAATAACATTCGCCATATTGATTATTTAACACAGGCACAAGAGTGTGTATATCGTGCTCAAGCAGCACTACTCGACCCATATATAACTACCGATTTCATTGCTACAGATATACGCCAAACGATTAATCATATAAGTTCTATTATTGGAGAGGTTACGACTCAGGATATTTTGAAGAACATTTTTCAGAATTTCTGTATTGGGAAGTAAAGTGTTGTTTTATAGTATGTTATGTTAATCGATATTAATCTAAGGTGTTCAGTGCGAACACCTTATTTTTTTGTTGTAATCAATATTAATCGTATCTTTGCACTGTTAATCACTTATTTGTACCGTATTTGTATTAAAAACAAGCTGCTTAATCAAATTACATGATATTTACACCTAAATCGTGCATGATTGAGACATGTTGAGATATAATGATACGCTATGAAACAGAAAAAGATATGTAATCATGGGTAGTAAAAGACAATATCACTGGTAAACGAGGTATATCCAAACTATTTCACCTTCTCGCACACAGACGATGAAATATATGAACTTTGGAAAATCGCTAATAAAACAAATGATACACTATGGATATTAATATAAATCAATTATCTACGCTGAAAATAGCAGGAGTAAAGGCCCCTAATAAGCCGATTCTGTTATAAGTGTCGTTGACCTTATTGAAAGAGGTGTAATAACATCTAATCATATAGAGTTGGTTGATGCCTTAATACGAGCATTTGAACATAATAGGGTTAGATATGTTGATGATTACGTATTATTTAAACAAATTATTGGCACTCCTTTCTGGCACTTGCAAAATGAGCCTTTTGAAGTTGGTATCTCATAATGGAACAAAAGTTACAAAAGAAAGAGTATCAAGCACAAAGTATTCAGTAGGTAGTTTACGTAAAAATGTTGCCTAAGAGAATGAAGTGTGCGATGTATACGAGAAAATATATTTTTGCATATATAAATAGAGCGACAAATTATGAAACATAGTAATATAAATTTTGAAGAATATATAAGGCAAGGTGAACCGCAGGCTCGTGAGAGAGGGCTTGCGTGGCGTACTGCTATAGGTTTGCAGCAAGTGGATGGGCTTACAACATCGGACTATCTGCTCGAAACAGCTAGCTCGCATATTGAGGGCGATATTACCATTGAGGATGTTAAGGCTCAGATTGATAGCTACTATCAAAATATTGATAAAAGAGAAGAAGATTCAAGCAGAACAGAGGAAGCGGACAAGGTTGCGGCTCGTATTACTGAAATACTTTCTGAGAGGTCGTTTAACTTCTCTGTTGTGGAGTACTTGACTATTCACAAGCGACTATTTGCGGGGATATACCCTCACGCTGGAAAGATTAGAGAGTATAACATATCAAAGAGGGAGTGGGCGTTAGATAGCGAAAGTGTGATTTATGGCAATGCAGCAAACTTGCGTGAAACTATTGAGTATGACTTAAACAAGGAGAAGAATTTTGATTATCGTAACCTTGTGCAGAGTGACATAATAAATCATATCACTAAATTCACATCTGATTTATGGCAGATACATCCATTTGAGGAGGGTAACACACGCACCACTGCTCTATTTATCATTAAATACCTTAGGAATTTAGGGTTTGATGTTACAAATGATGCCTTTTCAGCTCATTCGTGGTATTTTAGAAATGCACTCGTCAGAGCTAATTATAAGAATATTGCCAAAGGAGTATTTGCAACACATGAATATATCGAGCTGTTTTTTAGAAACCTTTTAATGAGTGAGAATAATGAACTAAAGAATCGAAATTTACATATCTCTGTATCGGGTGTCCCTGTAAATGTCCCTGTAAATGTCCCTGTAAATTTGACAGATAGAGAGCAAAAAATAATAGCGTCAATGCAGAAAGATAGCACTATTACAGCGAAGAGTTTGAGTGATGAATTAGGTGTTAGCGACAAGACTATAAAGCGTGATATTGCATCATTAAAAGAGCGTGGTATCATCGAACGACAAGGCTCTGATAAGAGTGGAAATTGGGTGATAAAACATTGAAAAGGTGCTACCATGGAAAGTAGCTAAAAATAGCCCATTTTCGAGCAAAAAAGAAAGTGTAAAAATGAGCCACGGTAAGTGAGTAATCTCACTACCCTACTGATACACAACTAAGTACAGCGATGATGAAAATAAAGTTTGTACTATGTCTATGTTTTCGGTGAAAATTATAGGCATAGTGCACTAGTAATAAGCAAGTTGCACTTTCCACGAGCCTATTTGTACCGAAATAACTACAAACAACAGATAACTAGGGAGATTCGCAAAACCTTAAATATACTTATTTCAACTATTTAGGTATGGTTT
>CAMQVM010000113.1 GCA_947038135.1 uncultured Rikenellaceae bacterium | reverse complement strand
CGCAAAAAGCACCTACGCGCCTTAGGCGCTTGGTGGCTCCCTTCGGGAGCTGGCTAATTCACAAAACCGAGGTTTTGCGAATCAGCCTAGTTAAAGTAAACATATATTTATTGTGGAAAGGTCAGTATTGTAGAGTGAATTAAAGGTAATATATATGATGACTATTAAATAAACAGTACAAAAATAGGTTATAACTCGTATTCAACTACGAATTATAACCTATTTATACATAAGACAAAATTCAAGCCTTTAAATAAGTTGAATTATCGACTACATCTAATCTAAATGACTCCAGATAAGCACATTGGTACAGTTAATTAGCACCATATTGAACTATCAATGTACGATCAACAACAGAATTATCAGCCTTGCGCCCGTTTAGGTGTACTGTATAATGACCGAGCGAACTAGACTTAGGTGAAAGTGTAACTTTATCACCTGCTCCACCACTAATATAGCCAATATTCATAGCTACATCAACTCCATTTAACTGCATAGATACAGCATCAGTATCAGAAAAAATCACGTGCCATGAGCTAAAATTATCTGAGGGTGAAACAACAGATAAACTTGGGTTACTTACAAGTGATTTGTTAGGTAATACAGATAATGATATATTTCTGTTTAATCCCGATTTAACATCTTCCATACGAATTGTATTTTGTATATCTGCGTTAATTTGAGATGAGCTGCTCATCTTGAGCCTCAATTGCGTGTATTTTACCGATGAAAGTATCTGATTACTAAATGACAGTAAACTACTAGGCGCTATTAGACTCACTTCTATGTTTCCTATACTATTATTAGTTAAAATATCCATAACAGGTACAGACATAAAATTATTTGAGCAAACGAGTAATTCAGTCAATGCAGTAGCTAGTATATCACTTCCATTACTGACTAGGTTAGTGAACCTATCAGAATCATCATCAAACTCTACATGAAGATTAGATGGAGGATTTGACATAGCTACATTAATTTTAATGTTTGCATCTAATATTTCATTACTATTTGCAATTAAGTCTATTTGGCGTGCTGCTTTAAAAATGATCCATCTGTTCTCTCTAAAACGACAGAGATATTCATTTTATGTAGAGACGAGCTTGTGCTGGCAATATCTTTATTAGCAGGTATTATAAACGTTACTGTTTCTGCTGTGACATCGCTTCCTAAATTGAAAGACAATTTAGAAAATAGAGGGCTAGTTAAAGTATCAGGCGAAGCCACACTTGGTAAAAACAGACCGGTATATGAAATTTTGCTCGGTACATTATGAAGATATATTTTATTTTGTAATGATTGAAAATTAATACCTCCAGATACATCTTTGATTATAAGATTTACCTTAGCTACATTTCTCTCAATATTTGTATTTACATTAAGCTCTCTATTTTGATCACTTATTTCTGGAACATCAACAAATGAAGTAAACAACTCAAATGCATTCTCGCTTCTACCGTCAACCACCTTAGGTTTGTATTCATAAAGAAGCAAATCGTCAGCAACGACCGAAGTATTACCTTGAGCTATATTATAGGCCAAAGGGTCTGAGACCATAGCTATGTGCCATTTTCCATTATTGACTTTACAAGCCAGAGAGGTCTCACTTTTCTCAATATTTAATATCTCTTGATCAAATATTTTTGAATCACTATTAAAAGAGTTGAATCTTCATGTTTTAAAAACATGAAGATTCAACTCTTTTACATCATTTGACACACTAAAGCATAATTGGCTCTTAGAAGTGCTTGCACTAACGTGTTATTGGCAATGACAAATGCTACTAGCAATAACAGCTTGGGCATTTAACACATCTTTATCACAATTGCACAAATGAAAATTGCATAGTAATTTAAGATATACTGATAATACCTGCTTCATAAGCATATAATTAGAACTAGACCTCACAATATACTAATTAGTATCACGGGACTAACCTAGCTGAAATGTGCTTATTTAAACTAACGAGTATGTATGCACAATTAACATCGATTAAATATTTAACGCTTGCTTTGCACCGCTATAACATCTACTTTTCTAGCTGGCTTATACATTTTAATTTTATTACTTAAAGCAGCTGACTTAGACACAGTCGAGTTGCCCTCGTTAGAAGGATCATAATAATCCAAACTAGTAAGACGTAATTTTCCTCTACCTTCATGTTTAATAACATCAAATCTTCGAGAATCTTTTATATAAGAAGAGACTTGTTTAGCCCTTTTGACTGACAATACATTATTATATCTATCAGAACCCAACTCATCAGCATAACCAACAACCAAAATCTCCTCGACATTATCAACTGCGGCACTATTCATAACTGAATCTAATGCTAATTTCATAGCGTTTGTAACAATTTTAGAGTCAAAATCAAAGTATAATGACAGTAGCACCTCTTCGCCTTTAAATGGAACTTGCGATGTAGTTGCATGATCGATATGATCGACAACGTATGAATTATTTTGCTTACGTTTATGCACACTACTGTTAAAGCCATTTATTACTGGATCTAAACCAGAGGAAGAGTTATTAGCTTGAAGAGTCACCATGCTTTGTTCAAACATAGATCTGCTTGAATTAGCACTTTTAACAAGATAAATATCATCAGATGAGTCACCTTTTCTGTCAGATATCAAATAAGATTTATCAAGAAAATGAGTCAGCCCAAAATCATTAGATGATGTATTAATAGGGGCTGGATAGTGCTGTACACTATTATCAATAATTTCACTTTCTTGAAACAGCGCAGTATAAATATCATATCCACCAAATCCAGCATGTCCATTTGAGCTGAATGTTAAAATATTGTTATGCACAACTGGGTAAATTTCTTCAGACTCAGTATTCACCGCTGGTCCCATATTCTCAGGCGCAGACCACTCGTTGTTGCTGTTTTTATGTGATATATATAAATCCATTCCTCCATATCCATCTGTTATATTAGAACAGAATATCATACTATTATCATTATTAACAAATTGAGGATAAGCATACGAATACTTACTACTGCTCGGGAAAAGAGGTTTAAACTTACTCCAACCTCTCATTGACTCACTATAATAAGAGATGAATAACCCTGTTGTGCATTTCATTTTATTACCATTTGGCAAAACGATATTACTCTGTTTATGATAATCATTTACTGTAACAACGATCATATCATCTCCTGCACTGAAAGCCATTGGACCATTTTGTAAATCGAGCGGTATATATGGAAATGAAACCTTTCTCTTAGAACCATCAGTAATAGAAATGTATTTGTTTTGGTGATGAAAAATCTTATTAGGATCTTTCATATAACTGCTACTTTCAACATAATACACACTATCTTTATACGAGCCTACATAATACTCAGAGTTGTTGGTATTTATATCAAGCATCTCGACAGCATACTCGTTATTTTCAGAGGCATTAAGATACCCTTTGCTAGTCAACGAATATAAAGTATTCAAATAGCGTTGGTTCGCATTTTGATCCACAAAGGCATAATTCCTGCAAACAACCTCAGCTTGTGTATTGTCACCAACACGGCGCAGGGCTTCAATGTAGTAGTTAACATCAGTTGAGCTTAAATTATCAGTACCGTTATTCATAGCATAACCATAATGAAATATTGCCTTATCGTATTTTTGACAAATAACATAAAGACTTGCTAATTTACAACTAACTTCATTTTTTTTCTCACAACCGTCAACTAATAGTACAATAGCTTCTTCGTAAGTTGAAAACGCATTTTCAAGCAAACCAGCAACGAAGTATCTATCTGCCTTTTTTTCTAACTTAATTGCACGCCTGCTAACATCTTTATCTGCACAAAAGGCAACAGTAACTGATGATGTTAACAACAGAGTAACGATACTTACAACAAATAGTTTCATTTTTTTTACAGCAATACTTTTCATAAAATCTCCATTGAATTATTTAAACAAATTATATACCAATGAAATTCCAGCTTTAGTTGGTCCTAACCACTGTTTGGTAAGTTTTACTTCTAGTGGAAAGTTAACGTTCTCTCCCCCTAAGTGATACTTATCATGATTCAAATGAGCATATCCTAAACATATATTGAAATCTAGCTTGAACCTATCTGCCAAATGCAATTTGTAACCTATTGAAGCTCCAGCAGAAACTCCTCTACCGTGATATCTAAAGTTTTTTGATGGATCACTATTACGAGCAAATCCAACATTATAATTACCTGCAAGAACATAAGGACCAATATAAAACCCATCATACATATTATTAGTATAGTAGTATTTAGGATTAACATAATATCTCAACTCTACCCCGCCTGATAAAGAGTTAAACACCTCTTCTTTGGTCTTGTAAAGATAGGATATTTTCATGATATCTCCACTAATTGATAACTTTCTACTTATTGTAAATTCAGCTCCAATATTAGGCGCACCTATTGCCAAAAAAGGGATATTAGTTTTTATTGCCTGACAACTAGCCTCTTTTGGCAAGTGCAATGACACAAAAAAAAGAATCACTGCTATTTTTATTATTTTTGTCATAATCTATTTATAATTAAATTTACATTGGTGTTATACCACCATTATCGATGTCGCCCCAGCCTATTAACGTGATGTTGCCAACTAGAAAACCATCAAACTCAACTGTTAAGGTCTCTTGTTTTTTTAATATCACAGTCTCTTTTGCGTAGTCGTCTGGTAGATTGTCCGAAAAATCTTCTAATATAGATGCCATCTTGATATTTGAATTATCAAAAAACTCAACCTTAAGTTCTAGTCCCTTTGTTTCATCATAAGATGGAAAGTAATCACTTTCAAAAGATTGAGACGAGGTCGTAGATTTGTCTATATTATAAGTTGATAAAACATAATCGTTTTCAGACGCATAACCATATACATACTCGGTATTTTCTGCATTCTTTTTGAAAAATATCTTTGAGCCCAAATTTTTTACATATACATCAATACGCTTCACCTGAGAAGGCAGATCTGTAAATACACATTTAATTCTACCTGTAACATTTGATGATGCTTCTACTGGAATAGAATACGAATTCATAGGTAGATCTCTTATATATTTTGCCTCTACAATTTTATCATGTGTAAGCATTCGCATCTTAGGAGATGAATTATAAATACCATCTGCTTTTTTTTCGAGAGTCACATATGATTCATCTAACTTGTTGTTATTAACAACCTCAACTTTTAGTTTAGTGTCTAAATTTTCGGTGTTGGCAAGACAGATTACACTGTAACTAGTTGGATAAACAGCCAAACGCAACTTTCCATCCTTGATACGCATATCATCATCAAAAGGTGACACATAGTGCTCAGCTAGCTCCGCACTATTATTAGTGGGGTCTGTATGGTGTAGAAAAATATGCAAGTTGTCAATTGTATTTTCTGATATCTGAGGAATAGTTATCAGTAAATTTGTTTCATCTTCAAAATATTCATCACCACATGAAACAAAAGAGATGCAAAGGATAACAAGCCCCACTACCGAAGTGTATACATTTCTCATTATTCTATATTATTAGTTTAACAGTATTTAATTAGATATCTAAATATACTATTGATTAATACAATAATATTGGTATCTTTTAAAGTTAAAAGATACCAATAAGTATATTGTGAAAGATATTACATCTCGATATTTGTAGATTTAATATTACCCCATTCAACGATATTAACTGTTATGGCTAAGTCGCCATAAGTACCAACATCAGGAATATCAATAGAACCTGCACTCAGTAACGTACAGTTAACCTCAGATCGAAGAGCGTCGTGTAGGGAAAGAGTGTTAAGATTAGT
>CAMQVM010000112.1 GCA_947038135.1 uncultured Rikenellaceae bacterium | reverse complement strand
GTCAAATGTCTTGTAGGCGAGCCCTGTACCTATCAATATAATAGGTGTTTCTAATATTTGATATGTTTTATTGCTCCTAAGTTTGCTCTTCTGCTCTTGCTTTATGGGAGTATAAGCTGCTAATGAGCTAGTTTGTGATATGGCAAAAGAGGAGATAGATATAAGAATAGCTGTAAGTGTAATTTTTTTTATCATCTGTTTTACTATTAAAATTATTATGTGTTACCTATTAAGGTAGTCAAGGCGGTGAAGAATACCTTTATTCTGCTTTTTGATATAGGTGATATCATTCATGTCAATATCACATTTTAACACATCATTGAGATATACTATATCATTAAGTATCATTAGCCTCTCACCATCTGATGTTGCCATCTTGTATGCCTCTTTTACTTTAGATCCAATGTTTTCTGTATTAATATTTTGTTTGTCGTTGATTGCAGCAAACAGCAGCGACTTACTACGAATATAGCCATTATCATCATCTTCTAACTTTGATACCTGCTCTTTAAGTGATGCAGCATCTTCACCATGTTCAAGGCAGCTGATAAGTGCCCAGTATCGAATTATGCAATCTTTGCTAATTAATGCCTTAGCAATTTTACCTTTAGACTTATCAAAATCTGTTATTGCTAGCTCTGTAACAGCTGCGATATCTTTTATGCGGCTGCTATTTTCAGAAGTAAAGCGTGTAGGTGAGTTGTCTTCTTTAATGCCATCTATCCACTCATGCTCAGGGAAGTAACCAATATCTAAGATTTCAACCATTTGGTCTTGTAGCATTGCACTCATCTTTTTAAGCTCAGTATTGTAGCTAAGGTCAAAGGCAAGGTTGTTGGTTTCGTATGGGTCGATAGATAGGTCGTATAGCTCTTGTGGTGCCTGCTTCTCGAAAAACCTTGACTGCACATCTGTTAATACTCCCTCTTTATAAAGCTCTCTCCACTCGGTAAAGGCTGCCATGCGGTAGCGATAAAAAGCGTGTAGTGATTTAGGGTTGTATGATTGAAAGTTGCGCACATACTTCATATTGCCTTTGCGTAGAGTGCGTGTAAAGGCATATAATTCATCGTAGCGATCTCCATAGCCATACACCTTATCTCGGCTGTTTAGCTCGCTGTATTTAATGTCTGTGCCCATAAATGGTGTGCCATCAAGCGGTTTAGGTATCTCTATGCCTGCTAAGTTAAGAATCGTTGGAGCAAAATCTACAAAGCTTACAAAGCCATCAACGCTACTACCTATTGGAAGGTCAAGCTTATCTCGCCATTGTGGTGGAATATAAACTACTAATGGTACACGTAGCCCTTGTTCTCCTGTGTAACCCTTCGTTGCAGGTAACGCACCGCCATTATCTCCAAAGAAAAATATAAAGGTGTTGTTGAGTAGGCTATCTTTTCGTAGCTCGTTCACCACCTCACCCATTTGTGCATCTACATCGTTAATTCTATCGTAAAATGTGGCGTAGGTGTAACGCATAAGTTTTGTGTTGGGGTGGAAAGGTGCAACTTTTACATTGTTAGGGTTGTAGCGTGTAGGCACTTTGTCTACTGATGCAGCCTTGAAGTGCAGGCAGCTCTCGTGGCAACGAGCAAAGGTTATAGTATGAAAGAATGGTGTTGTGGGGGTTGGTCGGTCACGCCATGCTGTAGTTGATGCAGAGCCGTTATCCCATACATCATCTTCGAGTACATAGTTGTAGTCTTGCTTTTTAGAATTTGTGGTGTAGTAGCCTGCGCTACGTAGATATGCTGATACAGATTTTACATCTGAAGGTAGGTTTACCGACTGCATAGAGCGGTGGAATCCTATTGCTGTTCTATTTGCATAACAGCCCGATGTTAAGGTAGAGCGTGCAGCAGAGCTTACTGGTGCATTGCTGTATGCGTTGTTGAACTGTACACCATCTTTGATGAGCATCTCAGCGTTGGGAGTGTGCGCTCCTCCTTTTTTATTGTAGATAGATAGGTAGTCGGCTGCGACATCTTCCATCATTACCCATACAATATTGGGTTTTAACTCTTGAGCGGTGGCAGCCGAACAACAGGCTGCACCTCCTAAAATAAATGATATTCTTGTTCTCATAATCTATCCATTTAAGTCTTGTTGGTCGTTGTTGGTATCTTTATCAAAGCTTTGATAAAGATATATCGAAGCTCTATCAAAGCTCTATCGAAGCTTAAAGTCTTTACCAAGGTATACTTTACGTACCATCTCATCATCGGCAAGGTCTTGTGCGCTACCTGATTTTAATATTTTGCCTTCAAAAAGTAAGTATGTACGATCTGTAACATCTAAAGTTTCATGCACATTATGGTCGGTGATTATCACCCCAATATTTTTATCTTTCAGTGAGCGAACAATCGTCTGTATGTCCTCTACGGCAATAGGGTCTACCCCAGCAAAAGGCTCATCAAGAAGTATAAATTTAGGATTTATAGCAACAGCACGAGCTATCTCTATACGCCTGCGTTCACCACCAGAGAGGTGTATACCCATGTTTTTACGAACCTTATGAAGCCTAAACTCATCTATAAGTGTCTCTAGGCGGTCACGTTGATACTCTTTTGAGTAGTTTGTCATCTCAAGTACTGAGCGTATGTTGTCTTCTACGCTAAGGGTGCGAAATACTGATGCCTCTTGTGCAAGGTATCCAACTCCATATTGTGCTCTTTTATATATTGGGAGTTTTGTTATATCAAGGTCATCTAAAAATATTTTACCGCTATTGGGCTTCACTAAGCCTACCGCCATATTAAATGTAGTTGTCTTGCCTGCACCATTTGGACCTAAAAGTCCAACTATCTCTCCTTGTTCAACCTCAATAGATACATCGTTAACAACGGTGCGGTTTTTATATATCTTTACTAGGTTATGTGTATGTAACTTCATAATAAATATTAATTTTATATTAATCCCTCTTGTAAAACATTATGAATATGAACTATGCCACAATATTTGTTGCTGCTATCTAAAACTAGCAGTTGTGTAATTTTGTTACTCTCCATTATGCTAAAGGCATTTACTGCTAGCTCGGTAGAGTTGATATGCTTAGGGCTTTTACTCATGATATTTTCAGCAGTAAGGTTTGATATTTCACAACCACTTTGCAACATTCGTCTAAGGTCTCCATCGGTAATAACGCCAGCTAGATCTCCTTTATTATCAATAACAGCAGTAGCACCAAGCATTTTCGATGATATTTCGATGATAACCTCATTTATTGATGCAGTTAAAGATACTTGAGGAGTCATGTTTTTGCTTATTAAATCGCTTACTGTAAGGTATAATTTTTTGCCTAGTGCGCCACCAGGGTGTACCTTCGCAAAGTCGGATGATGAAAAACCTCGCATATAAACTAGTGTCATAGATAAAGCATCACCCATTACTAGCTGTGCCGTAGTGCTTGATGTTGGGGCTAAATTCATAGGGCAGGCCTCACGCTCTACCGTAGAGTTTAATATATAATCAGAGTTGATAGCAAGAAAAGAACCAGTGTTTCCAACAAGCGCCACAATCTTTGTATCTTTGCCTAGATTGCGAATTAAAGGGATCAAAACTTTTATCTCAGGAGTGTTTCCACTTTTCGAGATACAGATCACCGTATCGTCACTTTGTATCATGCCCAAATCGCCATGTATTGCATCTGCAGCGTGCAAAAACATAGAGGGTGTTCCTGTAGAATTTAAGGTGGCAGTTATCTTATTTGCAATGATAGCACTCTTGCCTATTCCTGTAATAATTACTCTCCCTTTTTTGCCGAATATTAGGTTGCAAACAGACACAAAATCATCATCAATATAGCTACTTAATTTGCTTATTGCTTCGGTTTCTGTTTGTATAATATCTGTGGCAAATCTTACAATTTCTAAACTATTTTTTGCTTTCATATAAGGTAAAATTATATTTATTTTACACAAAGATAACTTTGTTTTTTGAAATTATCTATTTTTATATTACTTTCATAAGTAGTAATTACACCATTAGATACATCAACTATTTAAATTTCATATAGTTAAAGGGATGAAAGAGGACTTGATATTGATAGAAGAGTTAAAAAAACACTTTGGTTTTCCTACTTTTAAGGGAAATCAAGAAGAGATTATTAAAAATCTTATAGGAGGCAAAGACATTTTTGTTCTCATGCCAACAGGTGGAGGAAAAAGCCTATGTTATCAGCTGCCCGCACTGCTTATGGAGGGGGTGGCGATTATCATATCTCCACTGATAGCGCTTATGAAAAATCAGGTAGATACAATGCGTGGTTTTTCGTCAGATGATTGTATTGCACACTTCTTAAATTCCTCCCTAAACAAGGGGGCAACAGCGAAGGTAAAGGACGATGTTATGCAGGGAAAAACTAAACTTTTGTTTCTTGCACCAGAGTCGCTCACCAAAGAGGAAAATATACAGTTTCTGAAGAAGATAAAGATATCTTTTTATGCTATTGATGAGGCGCATTGTATATCAGAGTGGGGACATGATTTCCGCCCAGAGTATCGACGTATACGCCCTATCATTACAGATATTGCGATTGCGCCGATCATTGCACTTACAGCAACAGCAACACCAAAGGTGCAGCTTGATATACAAAAAAATCTTGCTATGCAGAATGCTCTAACCTTTAGGTCGTCTTTTAATAGACCGAACCTCTATTATGAGGTGCGATCTAAAGTTGACACTACTAGGCAGATCATAAAGTATATAAAGGGTAATATCGGAAAGTCGGGTATTATATATTGTCTTAGCCGCAAAAAGGTTGAAGAGATAACCAATGCTTTAAAGGTTAATGGCATAAAGGCTCTTCAGTATCATGCAGGAATGGATAGTAGTAGTCGTGCTGATCATCAAGATATGTTTCTACGTGAAGATGTAGATGTCATTGTGGCAACCATTGCCTTTGGTATGGGTATCGATAAGCCTGATGTGAGGTATGTGATACATTATGATATTCCTAAGAGTCTTGAAGGATACTATCAAGAGACTGGGCGTGCAGGAAGAGATGGCGGTGAGGGACATTGTATAGTCTTTTATAGCTACAAAGATATTAAAAAGCTAGAGAAGTTTATGCAAGGAAAGCCTGTTGCAGAACAAGAAATTAGTAAGCTGCTTCTCCTTGAAACAGTGTCGTATGCGGAGTCGTCGCTTTGTAGGCGTAAATCGCTGCTTCACTATTTTGGTGAGGTGTATAATGCTAAAGATTGTAAGTGCTGCGATAATTGCCTTACACCAAAAGTTGCGTTTGAGGCTACTCAATCGGTCGTTACAGCACTTAAAGCTTTAATGGCTATAGGTGACAAATTTAAATCGGACCACCTTGTAGACTTGCTTGTTGGCAAATCTACAACATTTATTAAATCGTATAAACATGATCAGCTAGAGTATTTTGGTATTGAAAAAGACCAAAATAGAGATAGCAACTATTGGAACACTGTTGTAAGGTGTTGTATAGTGATGGGGTTTGTAGATAAAAACATTGAAAATTACGGTCTGCTAGTAATTAACGAAGCAGGTCGAAATTATATAATTAATCCTTATTTTATAGAATTGAGCAAAGATAACGAGTATACTTTTGATAACGAAAATGACGTAATGTCTATGTTAAAGCCACCATCGGGTGGAGCTAGCGACCAAGAACTTTTTAATATGCTTAAAGAGTTACGTAAAAAAATCGCTAAACGAATGAATCTACCTCCATTCGTAATATTTCAGGACCCATCTCTTGAAGATATGGTTACTCAGTATCCTATAACCATTGAGGAGATGCAGAATATAATAGGAGTCGGAGTCGGAAAGGCTAA
>CAMQVM010000111.1 GCA_947038135.1 uncultured Rikenellaceae bacterium | reverse complement strand
CCATGGATATGGGGCTCAGGTCTGTTTTTTATTATTATGCGAATCTCCCTATATAAGTAAATTTAATTGTCCAGCAAGTCCATTGCCAAATAGTTTCAAACTACCTATTTGTGTCTATTCTGCGATTACTTTAAGAAGGTTTTATAAATATTATGACATGCATGACTGGATGGTAAATATCAGAAAAATAGATAGTGATAAATGGTGCTCAGGGGTACTAACCGAACAGCAAAAAGATGAATTAGTTGAAATTCCACCGCACTTGGAAGGAGAAGAATTGGCAGTGCAAGAAGAATCAAAAAAAGCACAAAAATATTCTGATAACGAATTGGATACAGGCGAGCAAATGAATGGTGCTATGGCTTTTGATTTACACGAGTATATTGATGTTATTTTAGAAGAAGGCGAGTATGAGATATATGTTTCCACATTCGGTTTAGAGTCTAATCGTGTAACTGTAAAAATCACATTCAAAGAGACAGAATAATAGTTGATTGTTAAATATTCATATTATAATATATATTATTTACATACAAAGTGATAAATCAAGAGGCTTGTTTGATATACGCATAGCATAGAGGTTCAGTATATCTCCTGCATAACTAAATCGTAACTTGTCGTGACACAAACTCAAAATCAACCACTGAGTCTAAGCAACTTAGCGTCTTTATTTACTTTTTTTTATAAAAAAAGTAACAAAAAAATCGGCGCGAGGATTTTGAGGCGAGAAGAAGCATATTTTCTAAATTTTCAGGACTCACGCCCTGCGGGCGCTCAGACATCTGAAAATTCTTAACGAAAATATACTCCCTCTCTTATTTCCTCAAAATCCTAAGGCGCCTTCTGCCCCTCTCGAAAATTGTGCTTCGCTTGTTCTCTGTTTTGTCTTATTCTCTTGCTTAGGATTTGTGCGAAGCTTGTGATTATGCAAAGCTTGTAAAATTAGTAATCAACTACTGATAAACCCACAAGAGCCGCCTAATTAACCGAGCGATCAATCAATAGAAAACAACTCTTCAGCGTCAACTTCAAGCTTGTCTCCCGTACCCACATGGCAGTTGTTAACTACAAAGCTACCTTTTTTAGGCATAGTTATACGAACAGTTTTTGAAGCTGGAAATATATACACTGTATCATCAAAGGTCATGTTATATGAGATATCAGAGTTATTATACACTTCGATCTTATCTCCTCCAACATTAGTAACACAAAGCGATGCCTTTACAAGCTTCTTAACAAGCTCCTCTCTTCCTGCAATTTCACCATTAAAAAGCGCTACTGTACGCTTAGCAAAAAGCGCTTCTTTAAGTGCATCACTACTTTTTTCAGTAGCAAAAGCTATTGTCATAGGGCGTATTGCATCCATGCCAAAGTTGATTGATGTTAGAGTATGGATATCTGAGTTACCTACATAAGCCAAGTTATAATCATTACACCAATCAAAAGATGCAGGATAGTATTCGTACTGGTTAAACACCTCTATACCATGAATTTTACTCTCTTTGATAAGCTTTTTATGCACTGAGTATAACTTAGACTCATCATCTGGCCACCCTGGATGATTCCAAAGTATAAAAGCCCCCTGCGATATAGCTTCATCAATAGCCTCAAGCGGATCTTTCACATCCATTTTAGTTGCATCTTTTATAAATAGTGCATTAAGATGTCCTAGAGGTTTACGGCGAGTAATTTCAGTTCCTTCAACAACTATAATACCTCTATCTTTGGCAGCCTTTTGAGCTAGTTTATTGGCTTCATTAAGGTCGCCTAAAACAAACTTTTTGTGTGGGCGGTACTCTATATGATCGGTTATAGCTATTGCATCCAAACCATGCTGCCAAGCCTCTTTCACTCTTATAGATGGCATTACCGCACCATCTGAGAAGACAGTGTGTGAGTGAAGATCGCACTTTAATGGCACCATGCCATCAATTTTGGGTATTCTAACCTCATGGCGTACCTCAGACCTGTTAATATAGGCTCCAAATTTATGCACATCTTTGTTTTGCACCTGCGCAGTAGCGACTATTGAAGAGGTTATAAATGTTGCTAAAAGTAAATTTTTCATAAATTGATATCTTTTACGTTAATATGTTATTATTAATACTACTACATAACTATTTTGACTACAAATATAACTTAAAATATTAAATATCATAACAAATAAACAAAAAGATCTAATTTCTATAACGAAATTAGCTCTTTTATATGGTACTCCTCTATTTAAGACGTATGATAAACGCTGCTCATAATAAAGGATGTATTAAAATAATTGCTTAATATGCAAAGTTATGGTAGCTGACGAACACAACGTAAAAGAAACCAGCCATGTGTTCCATGATCAAAAAATGTAACTGCATCTTTAGTAATGTTATTGATATCTATAGCCGAAACACCTGCTGACCCACCACCTGTTACGCTTGGATAGAGACCAAATACACCTTTGGCATTATTATAATTAGGGTAGATATGAGAATGATGTCCTCCTAATGGTAGAAATGCTCCAATATTATCTTCTCCTTCTTCTATATGCTCAGTAGTCACGATATAATAACGATATTTACTACCTCTTATTTGCTTAGCAAAATAATACAATTGACTACTACCTCTAAAACTATCAGACACTGAGTTTCCTGTGCCTCCACCACTAGGTAGCTTCCATGCTCCAGCAGAAACACCACCTAGAGTCATAGTTTCACACTTCCCTTTTGCATCTCCAGTGTCAAAAGACCCTCCACTTGTATTTGACCATTTATAACGCTGCCCCATGAGCTCAACAATTTTCCCTGGTGGTATTATTAAAGATGGCACAAAACCATAATTATCAGGATGACCAGACTCATTAGTATAATTATGCGATAACTCATATTCATAACTTAAATCTCCAGTAGGCATAGCTGCTGCTACATTACGATCTGCCCATAACTCAACCTTGTTAGATTTAATATTCTTAATCTTCACACCATAACCATCTGCTTTATTAGGTAGTCTACAACTCGTAATTATAGTCAATGGCAATACATAAGAGAATGGTGTACCCCAAATTGACTTACCTTCTATTTTTAGAGTAGATTCGATATCTGCCTCACCTGGAGAGGTACTAAAAGGATGGAAATAAGCACTATTAGCACTAGTCAAAGTGACTGAAGAACTATTGTTAGGCTTATCATGGTTTGCTACAACTGCTTTATTTGCAACGACTCTTAAATTGGAAACTAAACCATCCCAATCTTTATTAAAAAAGCTCTCTACTGTATTAACATTATAAAACTCTCTAGGTAGGTTGTACAGATCATAAATTTCAAAACCACTCTCTACTGTACCATGAAATCGACGTTTGGCTGTAGAAAAACCCTCTACACTCTTAGGCATAATCTTAGAAGTTATAGTAATTATATTACTTGTATAATCTATATTGCCTAAAGTAATTACATACCTAAATGTAACAACGCCATAACCATGCACCGACACAATGAAATCCTTTTTCACATCAGCTAGTTCTGTTGGAGTATTAGTAATAATATCAAAACCATTTCGCTCACCAATATACTCTATTCTTGCACTTAAAGCAGTAGGGGTAGAGATAGGAGCATCGCCCGAAGTTATACGCACCATATCTGCAAGCTTTATCGTGGTAGGAATATCATTTATAGTAAAATCGACCTCTGCAACAGGATCAACATTCAACACATATTGACCATTACTAACAGCAGTACCATCTTCAACTACTATAATATCATAATCGACATTACTAGGTAGGTTATTCAACGCATCAGAAGCGGTGGCGTAACCACGCTGGCTAACCTCACGCACACGAACCGAATAGTGATAATTATTTTTCACATCAATATACCTCCTATTTAGGTGATCATATATATCAAGACGATGGTATTGAAAAGAGCCGTCTGCCATCTCATTTTTCATTATCATTGCCACTCGTGATGCTGAAAATTTCTTTGAGTCTAATACCGCAAGAGGTGTACCAATAGCATTTGAAGCGTAAGGAAAAGCAAAAATGTAACTTGCTCCTGTGCTATGGTCATTAATCCCTGCCGATTTACCTGCTATATCTGCGCCATCTATCACACTAATAGGTGTTTCACTTGTAGAGCCTACTGAAGAGCCATCAAGATAACCACTGCCCGATAGTTGATACAATTTATAGGTAGTTTTTTCAATAGTGTAGGTAGTTCCCAGACTCCCTGGAACATTTACTCCTCCATCATAATCAAGCTTTAGTTGCATCTTAGCGACTGCTCGCTTGATTTTAATGGTTGGGCTGCCAGTAGATAACCACGCACTGTTACCATACATAGGTAACCCTTTATTCAAGTCAACAAGTCCTGCACCTAAATTGCCACTGCTAAGCTTAAAAGCATTTATGATATCACCTTTAGCAATTAACTCTAAATTAGCAAGTTCTTTATTAAAAACTACATAAATCATATCACCAACTAAGATGTTATCATTAGGTGAAAAAGCCAAAATTTTACATACTCCACCTGCTTCATGTACAATATCAGCAGGCAGCACAATTTCATTTACACACTTAGGTAGCGATGAATCGTCTGAAGCGCTAGCATACACAATAATAGAAGCACTATTGATAGCTACATCTTTACCAACTGAACGACTTTCAACACTAGTTGTCTCGGCGGGGAGTTGAATTTTCACAAAAAGACTTTTGTCTCCTAAGGTGTCGTCATCTAGCTTTTCAGAGCAGCTAAATGCTACCACAAGTAGACTGAAATAGATGGTTAACGATTTTACTTTTGCTAATTTTCTCATAATTTTATTTTTAATTAATTTGACATAACTGCATACAAAATAATTGCATGCAAAAAAGCTCCAACAAAAGGGCGAACCTCTTGCTGGAGCTTATATATATAATTACAGATAGTAATATCTGAAAGGTGAAATGTTTGGTAAAGTCTATTTTTTTGCTACGCGTGCGCAAGCAATACTCAATAGTGTGTGTGTGTGTGTGTGTGTGTGTGTGTGTGTGTTAGAAAATTATTTCTAACTTCCAAACTACAAACCACAAAAGAAGCACCACCCCAAATAAATTTGGTGTTTACGAACAAAGCCTCTTTTTTATGTAACACTAAAATCATAATTAATACTATTAAGCCACAAAAATACACAATTATTTTTAATTACCAACAAATAAATCACAAAAAACTTCAGACTACTATTTAGCCATCTGCTTTATATCAGTATTATCTTGATAATCTTCAATAAGATATTGCGAGAAGTAGTCACCCATCTTCCAAAAGAAATACTCTTGCATATCACCAAACCCATGACGTTGACCTGGAAGCAACAGAAAATCAAACCTTTTGTTAGCCCTAATCAAAGCATCAACAACAGTTATAGTTCCAGCAGGATGAACATTATTATCCATATCACCAGTAACTAGAAGTAGCTTACCTTTAAGATTTTTTGCGATATCAGCATTTTTATCTATCGAATACTCAAAAGTAACCTCGCCCTTATCATTAGTAACCTCTTTTACACCATGGTGCTTTTCACTCCACCATCTGTTATATATATTGTTTTGATGGTTTCCTGCACACGACACCGCCACTTTAAAGAAGTCGGGGTAGCTAAGAATTGCTGCTGTACTCATAAATCCACCGCCTGAATGTCCATGAATACCCACTTTATCTCTATCAATAAAACTGTATCTATCAGCAAGTTGTTCAACAGCCGCTTTTTTGTCTGCTAAACCATACTCACGCAGGTTGCCATATCCGTAGTTGTGATACCACTTCGAGCGGCTAGGGTGTCCGCCTCGGTTACCTACTGTTATAACAATAAATCCAAATTGTGCTAGAC
>CAMQVM010000110.1 GCA_947038135.1 uncultured Rikenellaceae bacterium | reverse complement strand
TGTGTGTGTGTGTGTGTGTGTGTGTGTGTGTGTGTGTGTGTGTTATAAAATTATTCATAATAACCAAACTTGCAGGCACAAAAAAGCCATTATTCCAAATTAATTTGAAATTAAACAACCTTCTCTCTATTTTCTGCAACACTAAAATCATAATTTGATACTATCTATTCACAAAAGTACAAAATATATTTTAATTTATCAAATAATACTGATCAACTTTCTCACTATATATGCACCAACACCTTAATAATTCTCTCAGTGAGTACCATATATAATTATTCTAAACCAAACAATCATATCAATCTGTAAAACTAATGAGCCAACTATTAGAACACGATTTTTTAAACAAAAATATATTATCAACAAAGTTATCAACAGTTATCAACACCGTGATGATAATTACTATATAAGTTATCAACACTTACTAACAGTAATGAACATTATATTCAACAAACTGTTAATTGACTATAAATAAACACTATAAAACAAAAAATAGTGTAAAAAGCACCTATCATGTGCTATTTTACACTAGTATACTAACATTTTTAACAATTACGCTAGTAAGATATTATTATAAATTATGAACAGATGAACTATTCATCATTAAATCGATTCATTTATGTCGGAGTCCACCGAATCAACATCCGAATTTTTCAATTCAATAGCAGTAGCACGCCGAGATGCGAGCTCACTAAGAAAAACATCACGATCTTCGCAGCTAATTATATATATATCTGAATACACATCTTCGATAGCAATAAGCGACTTCAAATTAGTAGCATGAAAACGCACAACTTTTAACTGCCTAATATTAAAATAGTAACCAAAATAGCCACCAAAACCATAACTTCCCATAATAGGAAAATGGTATTTAACAACATAAGGGCGAATTTTGCAGGCTCGCACAATATCATCATAAGCTATAGATGTAACCTCCAAAACACAATGTATATCAATGTAGTTATCCGACAACTCTATATGACGAGGAAACGATAAAATAAAAGTAAGCAATAGAGCAATAACTAGAGACAAATACCACGCTGAAAGATAAGTACCACTACTGGAAGTAAGAAGAAATAGAAACCCTAAAATTCCTAATATCAAAACAGCAATGGTAAAATAGATAGACCTATTACTGCGCCTGAATTTATATATACTACCTGGAACTTTATCCGAAGAAGAAGAAGAGACCTTATCACCATCATCTTCTACACCCTGCTTAACTTTAATTTTTTCAGCTTTACTCACTTTAACACGACCCATATTATATAGTTTAAAATTGAAACTTAGTATCATTCAAATAAATCACAGCCTCAGGACCCATACAGAATATTAAATCTAACACCGAAAGATTAGGCTCAAAAGCCATTTTATCAGCAAATACCTGATAGTATGGCGCAAAACGCTCAGCATCAAAACTCTTTTTTGGAGATATAGAGTAGCGATAATCGTCAACCACCTCTTTTATATATTCAGAGGTAAAAGATGTATTAACACCAACAGCAGAACCAATATTCAAAGCTACCATAACAGCCGTATGCCATGCACTATTCAACTCAATCAAAGTAGCATACTCAGCTCTCAAAAGGGGCTCAAACAGATCAATATAGTGCTCGTAATATGGAGAGCTACGATAAGCCGACTCAATAGAACGACTATGCAGCTTCTGCCACGGAGTATCATAATCTATCTTGACCAAACTAATAGATTGCTTCTCGCCATGAATTTTAGCAACAGGAACAGTTAAATCAATAACACCATTTGCCCCAACAATACGGCATCTATTACGATAGCTCTGCTTGATATAGTTTTCATGCAGTTCTATAACACAACTCTGCATCTTAACAATAGTGCTATAATACTCAATATTACCAATATATGCTGTTGAGAACAGTGCCATATTACAACTCTCCCTCAATAAGATTTATAAGCTGCTCAATAGCATCTTCGGGGCGAATACCCTTCTTAACCACCTGTTGACCCTTATATAGATCAATTTTATCACGACCAGCACCTACATATCCATAATCAGCATCTGCCATCTCTCCAGGACCATTAACATTACAACCCATAACAGCTATTTTCAACCCTTTAAACACACTGGTAGCAGCTTTCACTTGGCGAGTAACCTCTTGAAGTGCAAACTGTGTACGTCCACAACCAGGACACGATATAAACTCTGTACGAGTGATACGTGCTCGTGACGATTGCAGTATAGAGAAAGCAAGGCTTACAACCTGCTCAGAGCTGATATCTGCACCGCTATTAGTTATAAGAATAGCATCACCACATCCGCTTAAAAACGTATTTCCAAAATCTACCGAACACTTTACTGTAAGCTCCAAAAGTGAACTTTCGTTATAACTCTTAGCTAGAATTACAGGATTTAAAATCTCCAACTTAGATAGAGCATCAAAGAAGATAGCAGACTCGTAACTATAATTTTCTCCTACAACATTAAACATGATAGCAAGAGATTTATCACCTAGCACCCTATCAATATTATCTATTAAATTACTATTGTTAAGCTCAATATAATCACCAACAACCTCACTGTAATCTGCAACAAGAACAGCCGACTCAGCAGCCGAAGCAGCTTTTTTATCAGACAAATATATTACACGAGGGGTTATATCACCACCAAAAACACCATTAGAAACAGATTTTCGGCTCGCAAAATGGGGTACATAAACACCCTTAAGCGACTCAATATAGCAAGTTAAAGCTGTAGCCACCTCTATCTCTTTAGCTGGTGGCTCAGTAAGTGACACACGAATAGTATTACCAATACCCTCATTAAGCAACGAGCCGATACCAATACATGATTTCACCCTACCATCTTCGCCCTCACCTGCCTCAGTAACACCAAGGTGCAGTGGATAATCGATATTTTCACCATCCATAAGAGCTACAAGCTCACGATATGCCGCCACCATAACCTTTACGTTACTAGACTTCATAGATACCACAACATCTTTAAACCCAACAGAGTGGCACACTCTTACAAACTCCATAGCGCTCTCACACATTCCAGCAGTAGTATCGCCATAACGTGACATTATTCTATCAGACAAAGATCCATGATTTACACCAATGCGCAATGCTGTATTGTTAGCTTTACATATATCTACAAGCTCTAATAATTTACTCTTTAAGGCATCAAGCTCTGTTTGATACTCAGCATCGGTATAATCTATTTTGGTAAAAGTAGCTCGTGCATCAACAAAGTTACCTGGATTGATGCGCACCTTTTCAACAATTGCCGCCGCCTCAAAGGCCGCACGAGGATTAAAATGAACATCTGCTACAAGAGGTATATCACATCCTGCGGCTCTAATACCATCTTTTATCTCCTTTAGGGCTTTTGCCTCTGCAACAGATGCAGCAGTATAGCGAACCATTTCACCACCTGCAGCAGCCACTACCAACCCCTCTTTAATACACTCATCTATATTTGTTGTAGGAGCAGTAGCCATTGATTGTATAAGAATAGGCGAACAGTAACCTATCTTTTTAACACCTATATTCACCTCTACGGTTTTTCTTATTTTATTAAATAACTTCATGATATTGAATTATTTTATTGTTAAGTTAATATACAACTTAATTGATATGTTAACGCTCTGAAAAAACGACCTTTAATAACAGACTTTGAAACAGATAAAACCTACTTTGGAGCTGTACGATACAGATAAAGCGCAATAACTGTATACATAATATTTGGTAGCCACACTGCAATAAACGGAGGCAATACCCCACCCTTAGCAAACTCTGTAGCAAAACGCATAAAAAGAATATACGAGAAGCAGAGTCCTACACCAATTACAAGTTGCAGCCCAATACCGCCTCGTACCTTTCGTGAAGATAAAGAGACACCAATAAGAGTTAGTATCATTGCCGACAAAGGGTATGCGTAACGGTTATGCATATCAACCAAAAACAGATCAGTAAGGTTAGAACCTTTACGCTTCTGCTCTTCTATAAACTTGTTCAGGTCATTTATATTTAGCGTTTGTATATGATTTTCAACCTTTCCAAGCTCTGTATCTGACAGATTTATCATGGTGTCAAGCTTCTGTAGTTTCTCTAATACTTCAGATCCATTGACGTTCCTACGTTCGATGTATTTTTCTGCTTTCCAATGTTTTGTATCTTTATCAAAAGATGCACTTCCTGCAGTTATAGAGGCAGTTATAATGTTATTTTGGATCGTTTCGATAACAAGAAACTGACAACTACTATTAAGAGAGTTGTACCCTTTAATATATACAAAGGTGCTGTCATCTACTTGACGATATATATGACTATCATAGTTTCCACGTTTACCTTTTTTAAGGTAACTAGCCTCAAACTCAATACGCACACTATTAGCGTGAGGTATAATATAAAGGTTTAGAGCAAGCGACAACATTGTAATCAACGTTGCCGATATGAAATAAGGGTATACAAAGCGCCGAAAACTGACTCCACTAGAGAGCACAGCCACAATTTCGGTATTGTAGGCTAACTTTGAGGTGAAAAATATAACCGACAGAAATACTATCAGGCTACTAAATTGGTTAATGAAAAAAGGTATAAAATTAAGGTAATAGGTAAAAAAGATCTCTGACAAAGGGGCATTAAGCTCCATGAAATCATCTATCTTTTCAGAGGCATCAAACACTATTACCACCACTACAAGCAATAGACTAGCAAGCACGTAAGTTTTAATAAACTTACCCATTATATACCTATCTATCAACCCTATTTTAAATTTTCTAAACTGCATTATATATCTTTTGAACTGTTAAAACTATTGTTGTTCAATAAAAAAGCTCACGCCACTACAACCAATTACAGCTAGGCATTTTTATTGTTACGCAATGGTTATATATTATGATTATGCGATAAAATTATAATAAGAATAATTTTACCGCACAGCATATAATATTACAGACGTTTTGTCAATGAGGTTATAACCTCCTCTTTCCACTCTTTAAATGTACCATCGATAATCTTTGCCCTAGCACGCTTAACTAACTCTAAATAGAATGCTATATTGTGCATTGAAGCGATTTGTGCTGCCAACATCTCACCTGAAATGGTTAGGTGACGTAGGTATGCTTTGCTATAATCTCTACTTGCGAAACTATTGCTAGTAATATCTATTGGTGAAAAATCTTGATCCCATTTTTTGTTACGTATATTAATAGTCCCCTCCCATGTAAAGATCATACCATTGCGACCATTACGTGTAGGCATTACACAATCAAACATATCTACACCTCTATCAATAGCCTCTAAAATATTGGCAGGAGTACCCACTCCCATCAAATAACGAGGGCGATCTTTAGGTAATATATCGTTCACCACCTCAATCATTTCATACATCTGCTCGGCTGGTTCACCAACAGCCAAACCACCTATTGCATAACCCTTAGCGTCAAACTGCTTAACAAACTCGGCCGACTTAGCCCGTAGGTCGTTATATACACACCCTTGCACGATAGGAAAAAGCGCTTGATAGTGACCATATATAGGAGTAGTTTTTGCATACTGGTTAAAACACCTCTCTAACCAACGGTTGGTAAGTGACAACGACTTATCAGCATACTCACGAGTAGATGTTCCTGGAGGACACTCATCGAATGCCATCATTATATCAGCACCAATTATTCGTTGTGTATCAATAACATTTTCGGGAGTAAAAAGATGCTTGCTACCATCAATATGAGAGCTAAACCTACACCCCTCTTCAGTTATTTTACGACAATCTGCAAGTGAAAAGACCTGAAAACCACCACTATCAGTAAGTATAGGTTTATTCCATGCTGAAAACTTATGCAGCCCACCAGCCTTATATAGGGTATCAAGACCTGGACGGAGATATAGATGGTAGGTATTGCCGAGAATAATCTCGGCTTTTACCTCACTTATTAAAT
>CAMQVM010000109.1 GCA_947038135.1 uncultured Rikenellaceae bacterium | reverse complement strand
TCTACACTAATCTTAACACTCTTTCCCTACACGACGCTCTTCCGATCTTCTTGGACTCTTTTTATTGAGCTGCTTAGGCTTCTGGTGTTTCTTCTTATAACTTTCACTGCAGGTATCTTTATTATACCTACCATCTTTCGAAAGATATCTAAATATTTCAATAACGAAACATTGTTAATAACAACAATAGGACTCTGCTTGATAGCAGTAATGGGCTCTGTGGAGTTTGGCTTTTCACCCGCTCTTGGGGCGTTTGTTATGGGTGCTATAATTGCTGAGACCGATGAATCTGAGAAGATACACACCCTAATACATCCTATACGTGATCTGTTTGCAGCGGTGTTTTTTATATCGGTGGGAATGCTAGTTGAGCCATCTGTTATCGTAGAGCACCCTTTACAGATTTTGTTGCTTACAATGCTTGTTCTTATCATAAAACCTATATCGGCAATTGTGGGTGTTTTATTTAGCGGAAGAACCTCTAGGGTAGCAGTGATGAGTGGCATGACACTATCGCAAATAGGAGAGTTTTCGTTTATTATAGCAGCATTGGGTTTAACCCTTGGAGTGATCGATGAAACACTCTATCCAATTATTGTTATGGTATCAATTATCACCACCTTCACCACACCTATATATGTCAAAAATTCTGAAAGGGTATACAATGCGCTTTATAAGCTAATACCAACATCATGGCACTTAGTGGTGAAATATTATGGCACTGGGCGTTCTACGCTCGACAACGAAAGTGAGTGGAAGGGTCTACTTCGTGCCTACCTATTATCAATAGCAATATATAGTGGATGGATGAGTGTAGTGGTGTTGTTTTCGTTTAATGTAATAGCTCCTATGTCGATTGAGTATTTTGGAAGTAGCTGGTGGGTGAAGCTTGCTGTTGTTACTATAACGCTGGTGCTTTTAGCCCCTTTTGCCTACTGGATGCTCACTAAGCGAAGCGCAAAAAGCTCGTTTAAGCGGTTATGGGCAGATAGGAGATATGCTCGTGCTCCACTGCTTATGCTGGTGTTTATTCGATACATTATAGCTGCAACTTTTGTGGGTGTGGTGCTAGCTAAGTTTTACACTCTGCATCTGTTATTTTTAATTCCTACTATCGCCTTGGTGTGTGGTATATATATTATATCTACAAGGCTTAAAAATCACTATGATATTATTGAGGGGCATTTTCTTCGTAATCTCGATAAAACATCTCGCAAAAGTGGTATCTCTATCCCTCAAAAAATAGCAGACGATATACACATGGAGTATTTCAATGTAGATATTGGTAGCTTAATTGTGGGTCTTTCTATAAAAGATATACACCGTAAATATAGCACTGGCGCACAAGTTGTGAGTATATCACAGGCAGGGTGTCGTAAAGACCTGCCCGATAATAAAGAGGTGTTTAATGCAGGCGATAAAGTGTTAGTTGTGGGCGATGATACACAGATACAAGCCTTTAAGCAGATAATTGACGGGGTTAAACCTCAGCCAACATCATGCCCTTATGCCTATGACTTAGACCTCTATCAATTTACTCTTTCGGCATCTTCTAAGCTTTGTGGTTGCAGGGCGCACACCTCGCAGATAAGAGATGATTTTAAGGTGTTGCTGATTGGGGTAGATTGTAGGGTAGATGGGTTTAAACGTCCAAATGCTAAGACTCTGCTTGAGGTGGGTGATACGGTGTGGCTTGTGGGAGAGAAAGAGATGATTAAAAAATTGGTTTAATAATTTACTGACAGTTCGATATGCGTAAAATAGTAATAGATAGTAAAATTCCATATATAAAAGGGGTGTTAGAGCCCTATTTTGAGGTAGTGTATTTAGATGGCAATGCTATTTCACCTAGTGAAGCGTTGGGGGCATCGGCGCTTATTGTTCGCACTCGTACAGTGTGTAATAAATCGCTATTAGAGGGTAGCAGTGTAGAGTGTATAGCTACTGCCACTATTGGTTATGATCATATAGATATAGAGTATTGCAAAGAGGCTGGGATAGATGTGTATACCTCTGCTGGGTGTAATGCTAGTGGTGTTGTGCAATATGTCATAGCAGCTATATATGCCTCGAAACGCTCACCAGATACCACAACGGTAGGGATTATAGGGTGTGGAAATGTTGGGGGGCTGCTTAGTAAAACACTTCGTAAGTTAGGTTTTAAGGTGCTTTGCAGCGATGCACCACGTAGAGATAATGGCAATTTCAATGAGCATATAGATATCGATGAGCTTGTATCTAAGAGCGATATTATAACTTTTCACACTCCATTAATAAAAGATGGGTGTTATAAAACTTATCATTTAGCATCTGGCTCTCTATTTAGTAGAGCCAAAGAGGGTGTGATGATTATAAATAGTTCACGTGGTGAGGTTGTAGATACTTTAGCTTTAATTGATGCCATTAAGTCAAAAAAAGTATGCTGCTCAGCAATTGATGTTTGGGAAGAAGAGCCGAATATCAACACCGAGTTGTTAGGCATGGTAGATATAGCTACTGCACATATAGCAGGCTACACTCGTAAAGGTAAAGAGCGGGGTACAGAGATTGCAGTGCAGCATATCGCATCGAAGTTTAATATCGATGAGTTGAAGCAGTGGAAAATAGGTAGTATGCAGTTAGATCTTATAGATTTAGAAGTTTCTGAATCGGGTAGTGTAGCAGATAAAAATTCAAAATGGAGAGAAATAACCGATCTTATGCCACAATTTTTCGATATAAAAGCGCAAACAAGCTATCTAAAGAGCCATAAGATGGAGTTTGAAGAGATTAGAGGTAATTATTTATATAGAAAAGAATATTTTTGATTATCTTTGTAGCCACAATTAGAACACAAATTAATAGTACTAAATAATATCAAGTATGTATAACAGAGTTATCAAACCTATCTTTTTTTTACTTTCTCCTGAGCGAATTCACCATATATTGGTGGCGTTATTTAAGATGATGAAGTATATTCCAGGACTAACAGCACTGATCAAGAGAATTTACACAGTAAAGCACCCTTTGTTAGAGCGTGAGGTGTTTGGTGTTAAATTTAATAATCCTGTGGGTTTAGCTGCTGGTTTCGATAAAAATTGTGAGATTTATAGAGAGCTTGGCTCACTAGGATTTGGCTTTGTAGAGGTGGGAACAATTACACCTAAAGGACAGTTAGGAAATCCAAGCCCTAGGCTTTTTCGTCTTCCTAAAGATAAGGCTTTAGTGAATCGTATGGGATTCAACAACAAAGGTGTAGATAATGCAGTTAAGCAGCTACGAAAGCATAATCATACATCTGATGTAGTGGGTGCTAACCTTGGAAAAAACACCCTTACCACTAACGAAAATGCAAAAACAGACTACCTAAAGCTATTTAGATATCTATATGACTATGTAGATTACTTTGTGATAAATGTTAGCTGCCCTAATGTTGCAAACCTTCAACAGTTGCAAGGGGGTGATTTTATGGACTCGATAATTGAGGGTATAGTAGATTTCAGACGTGGACAAGCGCAATATCGCCCTGTGTTAATAAAGATATCGCCCGATTTAAAGTATGAGCAGGTAGATGCGACAATTATCGCTATGAAAAAACGGAACCTTGATGGAATAGTGGCAACAAATACCACTACCTCGCGCGAGGGGTTGTTAACGAACTCAACTTTAGTAGAGGATATAGGTAATGGCGGACTGAGTGGAAAACCACTTACTAAAAGAAGTCTTGAAATGGTGAAGTATATCAGTAGCAAATGCGAGGGAAATTACCCTATTATTGCTGTTGGAGGTATTATGACACCTCGAGATGCTGTTAATATGCTTGAAGCAGGAGCTTCACTTATTCAAGTGTATAGTGGATTTATATATAATGGTCCTAGCTTTATGAAAAATATATGTAAGGCTATAATCGCTAATGAAGAGAAGAAGATAAAAGATGCTGCTGGTGAGTTAGAAGGCGAGTCTGTTGAGGGTGCTACTAAGGCTTCTACAAAGTCTTCTACAAAGTCTTCTGCTAAGGTGGCTTCTACTAAGATTTCTATTAAATCATCTGCAAAAGCTTCTGATAAATCATCTGAACAGGTGGTCACAAAGGTCGCTAAGACGAGTTTAAACACCACTACGAAATAGCACACGATTATGAAAGCTCAAATTATTACCATAGGCGATGAAATTTTAATAGGTCAAATTATTGATACTAACTCACCTTTTATAGCGTCGCTACTAGAGCAAAATGGAGTTAAGGTAGCCTCAATAATATCAATTTCAGATACAAAAGAGGCAATTGGTGAAGCTCTTGCAGCATCAATAAATACTTTTGATGTTACAATAACAACTGGTGGGCTCGGTCCAACCAAAGACGATATCACTAAAAGTGTTTTGTGCGATATATTCAATTGCGATATGCAGCTTCACGAGCCAACATATAAATTTATAAAAGAACGCCTTGAAGGTATTGGTATAGAGTTTAATGAGTTGAATCAATCACAGGCCTACCTGCCTGCTGATGCCGAGGTGATAAAAAATAACCATGGTACAGCACCTGCTTTGATGTTCGAGAAAAACGGTAAGCTTCTTTTCTCTCTTCCAGGTGTGCCTTTCGAGATGAAACAGATGGTTAAAGACTCTGTTATGGATATTATTAAATCAAAATTATCTCTACCAATAGTTTATCATAAAACTGCTATAACCTATGGTCTTCCAGAGTCGGAGCTAGCAATAAAGATAGCTTCTTGGGAAGATAACCTGCCGAGTAATATACATTTGGCCTACCTGCCATCAACAGGGCGAGTAAGACTCCGCCTTTCAGCTATATCGTTAGTTGATGATGTTGAGGCTGTAACTAATAAGCTATTTATAGAGCTAGAAGCTATTTTAGGTAGCTATTTGTTAGGATATGACGAGGCTACACTTGAGAGTGTGGTGGCTGATATATTGACCGAGAGATGTGAAACTTTAGCTGTTGCAGAGTCGTGTACTGGAGGAAAAATAGCATCACTTTTTACGGCTATGGAAGGAGCATCACTCTACTTAAAAGGTGGAGTTGTGGCTTATAGCAATGAGGTTAAGGTTTCAATATTAGGTGTAGACGAGAGTATTTTAGAAGTTCATGGTGCTGTTTCAGAGCCCGTTGCTCGGCTTATGGCTGAGGGGGTGCGTAAGGCATTAAATAGCGACTATGGAGTGTCAACTACGGGTATGGCTAGCCCAATGCCAAACACTGTTAAAAAGACAGGTGAGGTATGGGTTGCAGTAAGTAGTAAAGAGGGTACAATATCGAAGCAGTTTTTCTTTTGCGAACTGCGTGATATCAATATTGAAAGGTTTTCGTCGGCAGCAATTTCGATGCTTAGAGATGAGCTAATCAGAAAAAAAAGGTAATATATTTTGGAAAGTTGGAATAATAGACTATCTTTGTATCTGATTATGTAGTTCTACACTAGGCAATATGGCTTAATGAGGTAAATTACAGTAAATTAACATTAACACAATTTAAAAGTTTTATAATGAAAATTTGTCAAATCACTGGTAAAAAAGCGATGGTAGGAAATAAAGTTTCTCACTCAAACGCAAAAACCAAAAGAGTTTTCAACCCAAATTTGAAAACTAAAAAGTTCTTCTTAGAGGAAGAAGGTAGATGGGTTACTTTAAAAGTATCTGCAGCTGCAATTCGCACAATCAACAAAAATGGTCTTTATGCTGCCATCAAATCAGCAAAAGCATTAGGTAAAATCTATTAATTTTTAGTCAACATGGCAAAGAAAGGTAACAGAGTTCAGGTTATACTTGAATGTACTGAGCACAAAGAAAGTGGTATGCCGGGAACTTCTCGTTATATCACAACGAAAAACAAAAAGAATACTCCAGACAGAATGGAAAGAAAGAAGTATAATTCTGTTCTAAGAAGAGTAACACTTCACAGAGAGATCAAGTAGTATTGATTTA
>CAMQVM010000108.1 GCA_947038135.1 uncultured Rikenellaceae bacterium | reverse complement strand
TCAGTGTCATTTTGGCTCTGTTAAAAAAATTGTAAAGCGTAGTGAACAGTTGTAAATTGTAAAGCATTATTTCTATAAACAAATTTCAGCAGTATAGGTGCAACCAAATATCTCTAATCTCTTAATTATAATGAAAATATTTGGTTGTATCATGCTTTAGTTAATTTCAACAAACAACTAAAATATCTAATTATCGCTATGATTTTGACAGCGCCACTGCGATGGTGTTTGCTTGTTAAATTTAATAAAAGATGAATTAAATGAGCTCGATGAACATCCTATCATCTCTGCAATAGTAGATACTTTAAGCTCCTTGTCGCTGCATAATAGCTCTTTTGAGTACTCTATACGTTTCAAAGCTACCCACTCACGAAAAGATGTTTGGTAGGTTGCATTAATATATAACGATAGGTATGTTCTATTGCTTCCAAATCCTAAAGCTACTGCTTCGATAGTTATTCCTTGTTTTGTAAATCCTTTGTTTGCTACCCACTCGTTAAATTGACTCTCAATGATCAAGTAGTTTTTTTTCTCCTCTTTTATTGACGTCTCTGTTTCAAGTTCATTTGTGTCTTTTTCTATAGGTGCAAGTGTCTCTATCAGTATAACATCTCTTAAGTGTGTTATATTTATCATATAATTTTGCAGTGATATAAAGATATATGCAAAAAGTATTATTCCAGAAAACATATATGCAGATATTGCATTAATTGATGAAAATGATAATAGCGAACCGCTGAACCCTAGGAAGACAACTAGATATATACTTTTTGGCATCCATTGTATAAGTCCATTCATGTTATCAGAGTAGTAGTTGTCGGCTTTCTTTATTGCAGCCCGATAAGATTTAGCAAAGCTAGCTGTTAAGAAACACATCCTGATTACAAAAACTGCTGCAATAGTCATAATTCCTATCTTCTGCCAAGAAGCAGGCATGAACAAATAGTTTGTAGCTAATGCCATATTGAAAACTGCTGTTTCAATACTAATTGTTTTTATTCGTTTATGTACAGAATATCTAGTATTAAGCAGTGTCGAAAATACAAACTCTAAAAGCAAACCACCCAAATAATAACATGAAATATTTAGTGTAGATGCTAGTAATAGATTGGTTTCTCGGTAATTCAAAAACCACCCCACCGCAACATAAGATGCCCACATAAGCATTGCCACACCAAATGCTTTGCGTGCAATGTTATAATTTCTATACTCTTCGCCTTTTGGTGATAGAGTCAAAAAAGGAAATATGCCAAAAATATACATCGCAACAAAAGAAGCGAATAAAACATTTTCATATATAATTTGTTCCATAAATATAATGTTTGATAATTGCCCTATAAAGATTAATCAACACTCTCAACATCGACACTCTCAATATCAATGTTATCAATATCAATACTTTCAATCTCAATTATATCACACTCAGGAAAGTGCTTTTTTACGTACGATGATATATATTCGAAAGTATCGCTATTTATAACCTTATCGGCTGCGAAATATTGGTTGTAAGCCACAACAGCCACCTCTATACCACGGCTTTTGCAAACCTCAAGCGTTAAAAGAGTATGGTTTATGCTTCCAAGTTTACCCGATGTAGCAACTATAACCTTTAGGTTGTTATCTTTTATATAGTCAGCAGTAGTGTAGCTGCCCTTTAGTGGCACATGAAGCCCTCCTGCACCCTCTATTAATAGAGTATTGTATTTGCTGCTCAGTAACTCGGTGCTGCGTTTTATAGCCTCAAAATCTATTGCTCGGTCATCTATCACCGCCGCAAGGTGTGGAGATGCAGGGTAAGAGAATATCTCAGGTGCTGTTGTGCCATCTAAATCTTCAGCTAGCAGACCGCACCCCATTATCGCTCTATGAATATTTATATCAAGCGATATACCATTTGGCTCTACGCCTCCTGTCTGTATAAATTTCTGTGTTATAACACTCTCGCCACGTTGTAGTAGCTCTTTAGCTATATAACCTGTTACATAACTTTTACCAGCATCTGTGTCGATGCCAGTTACAAAATATACTCCTGCTTTCACTATTTCTTTCTTGTTTTTGGTACTACTCCATAATCGGTAAATTCACCAAGCTGATATTTGAAATATCCACTCATGGCGATCATTGCAGCGTTGTCGGTAGTAAATTTCCTCTTCGGAAGATATACTTTCAAACCATGCTTTTTTCCTAGCTCCTCAATAGCGCTACGTAGTCCGCTATTTGCCGATACTCCACCGCCAATAGCAATCTGCTTTATGCCCGTTTTCTTGATCGCTTTGCGTAGCTTTATAAGTAGCACCTCAATTATAGTAGCTTGAATAGAGGCACAAAGGTCTGCTTTGTTCTCCTCAATAAAATTAGGGTTCTCTTTTAGGCGGTCTCTTAAAAAGTATAAGAAAGAGGTTTTTAATCCGCTAAAACTATAATTCAAATCAGGTACATTTGGCTTAGCAAACTTAAATGCTTTAGGGTCACCATCTGCTGCTAGCTTATCTATAACTGGACCTCCAGGGTAGGGTAGTCCCATTATTTTAGCACACTTGTCAAATGCCTCACCTGCTGCATCGTCGATTGTTTCGCCAATTATTTTAATGGTATTTGCATCCTCTACCTGTACTATCTGAGTGTGTCCTCCCGATACTAACAGTGTTAAGAATGGAAACTTAGGGTGTGGAATATCCTCGCCCTGCTCATCAATAAAATGCACTAATATATGCCCTAAAAGGTGGTTACACTCTATTAAGGGTATATTGTGTGTTAGGGCTAACCCTTTAGCAAATGATATACCCACTAGCAGCGAGCCCATAAGCCCTGGACCACTAGTAAATGCTATTGCATCAATTTGATCAATGGTTACATTAGCCTCTTTTAGGGCTCTGTCTACCACTGGTATTATGTTCTGCTCGTGTGCCCTTGATGCTAGCTCAGGCACTACACCGCCCCATTTTTCATGAACACTTTGACTTGCTATAACGCTCGAAAGCAGTAACGTATCTTTTATTACTGCTGCCGAGGTGTCGTCGCAAGATGATTCTATACCAAGAATTATTATATTATTCATCACTTAAACTATTAAGCTTTATATTAATCCATTTTCAGTACCGCCAAGAATGCCTCTTGCGGAACCTCTACATTACCAATCTGACGCATACGCTTCTTTCCTTTTTTCTGCTTCTCTAGCAGCTTACGCTTACGAGATATATCACCACCGTAGCACTTTGCCGTTACATCTTTACGTACTGCCTTAACAGTTTCACGTGCTATAACTTTTGCTCCGATAGCAGCCTGTATAGCTATGTCAAACTGCTGGCGTGGAATCAGCTCTTTAAGCTTTTCGCACATCTTACGTCCAAAATCGTAGGCTCTATCTCTATGTATAAGCGACGACAGAGCATCTACTATATCACCATTAAGTAGTATATCAAGCTTTGCCAATACCGACTGCTGATAACCTATTAGGTGGTAGTCAAATGAGGCATAACCTTTTGATATGCTCTTTAGCTTATCATAAAAGTCAAACACAATCTCGGCTAGTGGCATATCAAATGTCACCTCTACACGGTCTGTTGTGATGAAAGATTGGTTTTTAAGCGTACCTCGCTTGTCGATACATAAAGTCATTATTGGTCCTAAATATTCGCTCTTTGTGATTATCTGTGCTGAAATATATGGCTCTTCAATTTTTGCTACTTGTGTAGGCTCAGGCAGCCCCGATGGGTTGTGAACCTCTACCAGCTCGCCTTTTATTGTAGTAATTAGGTACGATACGTTAGGTACAGTAGTTATAACATCCATGTTAAACTCTCTGTATAGCCTCTCTTGTATTATCTCCATGTGTAGGAGACCTAAGAATCCGCATCTAAATCCAAAACCTAGTGCTAACGATGATTCAGCCTCAAATGATAGTGAAGCGTCATTTAATTGTAGTTTCTCAATTGAGTTTCTAAGGTCCTCGTAATCATCTGAATCAACTGGGTAGATACCCGCAAATACCATAGGTTTAACATCTTCAAAACCCTCAATAGCCTTATCGCAAGGGCGGTTGATGTGGGTGATGGTGTCGCCTACTTGTATATTGAAAGATGATTTTATACCCGATATGATATAACCTACATCACCAGCTTTAACCTCGCTTTTAGGCACCATGTTAAGGCGTAAAATGCCAATTTCGTCGGCGTTATATTCACTACCAGTGTTAAAAAACTTAACTTTATCGCCTTTTTTAAGCGTGCCATTAATTACTCTAAAGTATGCAATAACACCACGAAAAGGGTTAAATATAGAGTCGAATACCAACGCTTGTAACGGAGCACTTTCGTCGCCCTTAGGCTCTGGTACACGTTCAATAATAGCTTCAAGCATTTCAGGAATACCTTGCCCTGTCTTTCCTGAGGCACAAAGAATATCTTCATATTCACACCCTAAAAGGTCTACTACTTGATCTTTTACCTCATCAATCATGGCTGCTGCCATATCGATCTTATTTAATACGGGTATAATTTCAAGGTCGTGACCCAAAGCTAGGTATAGGTTAGATATTGTTTGTGCTTGAATACCCTGAGTTGCATCTACAATAAGTAAAGCCCCCTCGCACGATGCAATAGCTCGTGACACCTCATACGAAAAGTCTACGTGTCCTGGGGTGTCGATTAGATTTAATACATACTCCTCACCCTTGTATGTATGCAGCATCTGAATAGCATGACTTTTAATGGTTATACCTTTCTCTTTTTCGAGCTCCATGCTGTCTAGTATCTGCGCTTGGCGGTCTCTGTCTGAGACAGTTTTTGTCTCTTCTAATAATCGATCAGCAATGGTACTTTTACCATGGTCGATGTGTGCAATAATACAAAAGTTACGGATGTTTTTCATATATGAAATAGATAATCTAATTACAAATTATTAATTTAACGTCTAATTTACTGTGTCTACTTAGATCGTTTAAACGACAAAGATAGTAAAAGTTATTGAAATATCTAAATGTAGAGCGTCTGCACTTAACATATCTTCGTTTTAGTTAGGTTTACTTCAATACTTTATCTTTTTTAGTGGATTATATTATAATTTATATTATATTTGCACTGTTATACATATTTGTATATTATTAATAGGTAAAAAGATCTAAATATGAAATTTACAAAATCTATTTCAGTGCTATCGGTAGCTATGTTAACTACCTCTTCACTGTTCGCTCAAAGTTTTAATGAGTGGAAAGACCCTAACATCAATGAGGTGAATAGGGCAAAAATGCGTGCTACATTTACAGCCTACAACACTGAGTCGGCTGCGAAAAGTTTTGATAAGTCTAATGCTGATGTTCAGTCGCTTAATGGTACGTGGAAGTTTAACTTTGCTCCTAATGTTGAAAGCCGTGATACCGACTTCTTTAAGCTAGGTTTTAACGATAAAACTTGGGGTACTATGCCTGTTCCTGGTATGTGGGAGCTTAATGGTTTTGGGTTTCCTCAATATACTAATGTTGGATATGCGTGGAAAAATACCTTTAAAAATGATCCTCCTCATGTGCAGGTAGATGATAACTATGTTGGGTCATATCGTCGTGAGTTTGATTTGAACCCTTCGTGGAGTGGTAAAGATGTGTTTCTTAATGTAGGATCTGCTACCTCTAACCTTTATGTATGGATCAATGGTGAGTTTGTAGGATATAGCGAAGATAGCAAGCTAGCAGCTGAGTTTGATATCTCTAAATATCTTAAACCAGGAAAGAACGTTATTGCTTTGCAGATATTCCGCTGGTGTGATGGTACCTATCTTGAAGACCAAGATTTTTGGCGTTTCTCAGGTATTGCACGTGGCGTGTCGCTATATGCTCGAGAGCAGAACAGAATAGATAATGTAAATATTATTCCTAACCTCGACAGCTCATACAAAAATGGAACACTTGCTGTAACTCTTGACTTTTCAGATAGCGCTAAAGGTAATGTAGCCTTAGCTCTTTATGA
>CAMQVM010000107.1 GCA_947038135.1 uncultured Rikenellaceae bacterium | reverse complement strand
ACACGCTCTAACTTGTACCGTTTAGATATATCGTGCAGATGCTTATTTGCATAACCTAACAACACATCAAGTGTATACCCCTGTGCTAAAACCTTAAATTTAGCTCCATCTGCCGAGCCAAACAACTCATTTAGCTTTTGCCAATTTTCGGCTACACTACCCTTTTTAGTTAGCTCCACTTCAAACTTTTTAATACGCTCTTGCCCCTTTTCATGGCTCACAAATAGCGCCGTCACCTCGGCTTGTCGCTCACACCTCTTTTTAAGCTCCTCTTCTTTTGCTCCTAACAAAACTAACAACAGATCTTTTGTCTCTTCGTCTGCTGGTATTATATCTGCCATATTGTGTGTATCAACCAATCTTTGACGCTCTTTTAATATTGTATTAGCAGACAGCTCATTACTTATAAGCTTATCTAAATAGCTACGCTCAGCAACCAGCCAACTACTATCTTTTGATAACAGCTCTGTAAGCTCTTCTATATTAAGACCATCTTTTCGGTTAGATAACCACTTTGATACCGTAGCTTCTAAACGTGCTATATTAACAGTATAGGTGCTTATATTACTACTTAACTGAGCTATCACACCAGCTATCTTCTCATTCTTAACTATCAATAAGTCACGCCTTGAAACGACCGAAGTTATTTTATCGCTGATTACTGCCTGCTCTTTTTTATATCTGTTTTCTACTGCGTCTGCCTGCTGCCCATCTAACAGCTTGTCACGAGCACCTTGTAGATTTTGCTTACCTACTAAAAGCTCAGACTTTTTAGCCTCAATAGCACCTAATGCCTGCGAGAGCTCCACAAAACGTTTATTGTCCATCTCTAACCCTTTATTCAACACATTGAGCTTGTCGGTTAATTCAGCCTGCTGGGTAGTATTAGAAAGCCACTGCCGTACAACACTCTGCAACTCTGGCTTCATTGTAGTGCTATTATATTTCTTGTTCCAATCAGGTATAACATCAAGCAGCACTGTTAGCTTATTAAGGCTTATGTCATACTGCTCTTTATTGGCTTTAACTTCTGCTTTTAACCTTGAAATATCATTATTATAATCAGTAATTTTTAGAGTAAGCGTATCAATCAATGTTGCAACGACTTTTTTATCTCTATTCAGCTGCTCCTCTTTAACACTATCAACAATAACATTACCAATAGGATGATTGACACTACCACACACCATACAAGGCTTGTTATCTTCAAGCTTGGCACGCAAAGAGGCTATTTCAGCAGGTAGAATATCATTTAACCTTGCCTCTTCAACCTTTAGCTCCTCTAGCTGTTTGGTGTCAGTAGCCAAGAGCTTCTCAAAACGTTCAAGAGATTTTCTGCTATCTTCCACCTGCTTTTTAGTCACCTTGCAGTTATCAATATACGCTAATATAAGATCTATTTTACTGACCACATCGGCATAATGCTTATTACTCTCAAACCAGCTTGATATATTATTTAGCGACTCATTAGCAGCTTTAATACCTTTTTCAGCAGCTGCAATAGCGCTATTACACGTATGTTTTTTATCAATAGCCTGTGTTAACTCAGCCTCGTTTTCACTTATCGAATTAGACAACCCCTCAAGCTGCGTGTCTAGCTTACGAGCCTCTTTAACCTGCGGCTCTTGCTCTTGCCAACGCTTATTAAGCACATCTTGCGACTCCTGCTCATGTTTAAACTCCTCGTTCACATCATGCAAAAGAGCACTATTTGATCTATTGGACTTCTGCTTGTCTTCAACTGTTTTTTCATCTATCTTTAATTTACTCTTATCATTTAATAGCTGCTTAAAATCATCTCTGATTTGCTGAACACTATCTACACGCCCTACATAACTAAAGCGAGATGTAGCTTCATAGACAGCTTCTTTACATTTAGACAACTCGTTTTGAGCCCCAGATAAACTAACTGTCAGCTTCTCGTAGGTATTAACCCACTCACATTTTTTTGATAAAGTATCAACCTCACCCCCTAGCTTTGCAACATCTACAACAATGCCATCATACTCTGACCTAAGCTCAACAACCTGATCTTCAGTTAACACCTCTACATTCTCTATTTGCATTGTAACAAGAGCTAACTCGGCATCTGCCACTTTAGTGTTATCATATATCTTTGAAGATATGCGAGAGTAGATATCAGTACCTGTTAGCTTCTCTAGCAACTCTGCCTTTTCGTTTTTTTCTGCCTTTAAGAATGTTGCAAAGTCGCCTTGAGCCAGCAAAACGGCACGTGTAAATTGATCGAAAGTCAACCCTATAAGCTCACATACAGTAGCTAAAAGCTGGGTTTTGCCCCCTTGATATTCACTATCAGTGGTGATATTAAACACTTTATAGGCAACTTTTTGAAGTGACCCATCTGCACGATCTTTAGACCGTCTGACACTCCAAACAGCACGTATAGTATCGCCCGAAAGCGATATAAAGTCAACTTGAGCGTATCCCATAGATGCACCACGGCGTAAAATGTTGCGGCTATCTGTTGGCTTAATAGTCAAGTTTTTAACATCTTTGATATCAGCTTTATCTCTAACCCTATTTATTCGTGGGGTATCATTATAAAGAGCCAAGCAGATAGCATCAAGCAGAGTAGATTTCCCTGAACCTGTGCTGCCTGTTATAGCAAATATACCTGCCGACCTAAGTGGCTCAGCCATAAAATCTACCTCAAACTCTCCCTCTAACGACGCAAGATTTGCGCCTTTAATTCTCAATATTTTCATCGCTCAACCTCGTTTATTACCCTTTGCAACATATTCTTTATTGTAGGTGGCAGATCATCTCCACCATATTTACGCTTAAATATATCTGTTGCCATATCTAATGGATTAATCTTTTGTAACTCTTCATAGCTAACCACCCTCTGCTCGCTTTGGGTATGCTCCATCTCTGACCTAAGCCTAGCAAGCCTTACAGATTTGCCATCTAACGCCCTCTCAACCTGCACTCTTAAAGATGGTTCAGGTTCACTAATTAATACCTTAACCTCCAAAAAAGGTGAAAGATGATTTATATCACCATCGGGCAGATTCATAATTTCAGAAAGCACCGCCGCCAAAAGTTGTGGCTTTTGAGGTAGGCTAATTAACTTTACTGGTGCATCAAACAAAAGCCGCTCAATTTTATCTACTTTATCAGTTATTGTTACTAGAGTAACACCCTGCTTATTGTTTTTTTCAGCAAACGACATTGGTAGTGGCGCACCCGAATAGCGTACATTTTCACGCCCTGAAACTCGCTGAGCTCGATGTAGGTGACCTAATGCTGTATAGGCTATCCCCACCGAAAAAGCTTCGGGAGATATAGACTCCAAGCCTCCCGAAATATAACGCTCAGAGTGATCATCATCAGATATTTCAGAGCCAGAAGCCTGCATATGACCCAAGGCAATTACTGGTGCCGATTTGTCTTCAACACACTCATATAGCTCTTTATACATCTTTTGTACACCACTTGCATAGGTATCACTAATAGGATAATCACCCTGCCTAAGATATGGCAAAGCAAGGCAACAGCCACCCTTATCAAGTGGTATAATAAGATGTTTAAAATCTATTTCACCATCTGCTGTCCGCCTAATAACACCACGCACAGTAACGTTCATTGCCTCTAACAGAGGATTTGGCGCCTCTAGTCGAGCTGCCGAATCATGATTTCCGGCAATTGCTATAATTTGTAAATTAGGGTTTTCGGTAGTCACTTTTCGCAAGAATGAATAGTAGGTTGTTTGCGAGTCGGCAGAAGGGTTTGGAGTATCAAATATATCTCCAGCAATCAACAATAAGTCTACCTCATGAAGTGTGATTTGCTTACAAAGCCATGCTAAAAATAGCGCATGCTCATCTTTGCGGCTATAATCAAAAAATGCCTGTCCTAAGTGCCAATCGGCAGTATGTAGTAGTTTCATAATTATTCTATTAAAGTTGTAGCAAAGCTCTGTTTTCAGTAATCTTCACACTAAAACCTGACTTTAAAAAGATATCATATAAATGTGAAATACGACTATGATATGCTTAAAACATATAATAGTCGTATTTCACATCTATAAAAATCTCATAAATAAGCTTAATATCTTTCAAGCACAACAGATCCATGGCTGCTTGGTCTTGGAGCTTTTAGCGACTTAACATCTTGCACAGCACTACGTGTACTTCTAAAAGATGAAGGCTTTGAGCCAGTTTCTATCCACTCAAGTGCAACACCCAGCAAAGACTCATTATAGTCGCCAAAGTTGCTAATCTTATACGCAAATTCATCTATTTCAACATCAGGTTTAAACCCACTGCCAAAATCTTTAAACCCTTTAGCATTTTCAGAATAAAACGTTATTGGAGAGAAAACATACTTATATTGCCCGTTCGTTTTGATTCGCCCCTCCATTCCTGTATTTTTACCATTGGTAGTTTGACCTATTAAATAGACGGGTATATCAAGCCCTCTAAGCCCATTAATTACTAGCTCACTTGCAGATGCAGTGTTATCTTTACCCAATACAAATACCCTTTTTACTTTATCAAGAGAGTTTGACAACGCTGTTTCTATTGGGGTATATTCACTTCCTGGAACTGTTGCATTACCAATTTGGTAGATTCCTGCTGTCTCTGTCCGTGACTTATTATATGTAGTTTTCAGATAGGTTTTTCCTTGATTATCAGCTCCAGCAACAGCTGTTCCGATAATAAGACTTGAAATCACGTGCCCACCACTATTATATCTAAAGTCGAGTACTAGCTCATCAACACCTTCAGTTTTGAATTGACGAAACACCTCAAGCAACTCATCATCGTATGTATACTCAAACCCACTATAAACAAGATAGCCAACCTTTTTATTATTTATCTTATCTAATATAACCTCATATTTCCATATAGGGTTATCTTGATATGATGTTTTATTTAATATTTGCGGATCCTTAATAACGTACTGTCCATTAACGACCTCTTCCATCGAAACAGAGACTCTGTTAGATGGATTAACCACTAAAATATTAAACACACTGTTGATCCCTGCATTTGTATATGGTATATCTTTACCATCAACTTTCACTATAACATCTCCACGCTTGAACTTCAATATATCAGCAGGAGATCCTGGAACAACTCCTAATATACTAGCTTTTGCTATTGCCGAATTGTTTAGATTTTTCGAAAACACTACATCATAGATTCCAAACCCACTCTTAGTTGGTCTGCTCTGCCTTGTGCGTGAAACGAAATCACGAGTTACATTTGAATAGTAATATTGACGCTGTCCATTAATCCACTTACCATCATCTCTATTTACATTACCTTGCAGAGCGACACTATCAAGCATACTACTCAAAAAGTTTTTGTAAGGGAGGTTATAATTGGGTGTTACGTTATTTAATGGCTCGTTCCATAGATAATGGCTCTTCATATAATCAAACATCCATTGATTCTCACCAATGTTCTCGCCTGGTACCTCTTCACCATCATGTACTTGATTCACCTTAAATATGGCAGGAGAGTTATTCCCTACCGTCATAGTTATAACAGCTACTCGAGCAGCAGCAGTTTGATTGCGTTCACAAACTACAACTATTTGATTTGCGCCTGATACACCACTCAAAGGATTGATGGTACACCAATTTTCAGAGCTAGTAACAACCCAATTATCGGCAGCTATAAAGTCATAGGTTACTGTACATGAGCCTGACGGTGCATTATTTACATCAAGCCAAGTTTGACGACTCACACCCGTATATTTCTTCACTGGCTCCTTTTCACAAGAGCTATAAGTAATAGATACGATTAAAAGTAAAATGGTGCTAAGTAATGTGTTTATTCTTTTCATAGTATGTATGTTATAAAGTTATTGACTACAAAGATACTATTTTTTTATTTCAAAAAATACATTTTATCTCTTTTATTACTATTTATCTCTATAATTATGCCAAAATAGCCATTAAAGCACGATATAACTAATATTATATCATTGGAAATTCTTATCACCACCTCTAAAAAGGCTGATTCGCAAAACCTCGGTTTTGCGAATTAGCCAGCTCCCGAAGGGAGCCACCAAGC
>CAMQVM010000106.1 GCA_947038135.1 uncultured Rikenellaceae bacterium | reverse complement strand
CTTGCAGTACAATAGTTTTCAAGACTACCGCATTCGACCACTCTGCCATCTCTCCATGCACAAAAGTATATATTTTATATATTACTTCCAAATTTTTTTGCATTTATTTTTTGTGAAGATGGTGTATTTCTTGCTTAAATGATCGTTATATCACATTTTTAGTTGTCTAATGTATTGTAATTAAGATTATTGCAGTTTTTCTTTTTTGATGAAAAAAAAACAAACTTTTTTTCGTCAAAAAGCTTCGTTCATCAAAAAATCTGTTTTTTTCGCTCTTTTTTTATGATATTACAACTTCAGAGTTATGCGTTTTTATGCTTTAAAATTCAATTATATATATTGCTTGATATTTGTTATTGACATTTGGGTGCTTTAATAATTGGTTGAAGCCTTTTTTAATAGAAAAATATATTAATCGGTATTAACAATAAAACAATAGAGATAAATACCAAGTAGCACAAAAGATGAAAGCAATCATATTTAGGTATATTTTACAAATATTTGGTGGGTAACTTTATTATACCTATTTTTGTAAAAATTGAACAGTAATTGTATAGTGAATAAAATTAGACTTTGTAAGAATATAGTAGCCTCGATGATGCTTGTGTTGTTTGTCAATACACTAGCATCTTCAAACTTATTCTACCATATCCATATCGTGGATGGTATAAAGCTCGTTCACTCTCACTTCTTCTCTTCAGAGTCGCCAGATGATGTTAATCATTCACATACTGAGTCTGAATTTATATCAATAGCTAAAATTTCTTCTACGCAAGAGGCTATTGTTATATCTGCTTTAACCATCTTTATGCTTATACTCGCTTATAAGGCGGTGAGCGAGATGGTACGTGAATCTCACTTCTATGTATTAAATGTAGTCGTGTCACTTAGAGGTCCTCCTAGTCTCCATATTTAAATCTACTTCTTTATAGAACCCTGCTCTTCTTTAATACTTATTAGTATTGAGAGGTGGACTTGTGACTCATCTATGTGTCATAGGTAAATTTCTATGTATGTTACAACTGAGGTAGACTTTTCTCCAAAAACAAGCATAATCAACAACTTATAATACAAAATATAATGAAAATCAACTTTCAATATAGAGTAAGCTATATGCTACTCCTAATTGCAGTATCTACTGTAATATCTACCTTTGCAAATAATAATAACAGCATAAAAGGAGCAACAGAAAAACCCGACAGCGTAAAATATTCAAACACTCTGCAACTAGAAGAGACAGTGGTGACAAGCTCACGTACAGCAACATCACGTAAACTTGCATCTTCAATAGTTGATGTTATATCAGCACGTAAGTTCGAGATGTTATCAGCATCAGGAGCCGCCGAGGTACTACCCTTTCAGCCAGGGCTACGTGTAGAATATAACTGCTCTAACTGTGGAGCGTCTGCACTACGTATCAATGGACTAGAGGGGCAATACTCTCAAATACTTATCGATAACCGACCAGTGTTCAGCTCTCTTGCGGGAGTCTATGGGCTAGAGCAGCTTCCTGCACAGATGATCGAGCGTATAGAGGTGGTTAAAGGTGGTGGCTCAGCTCTTTATGGGTCGAGTGCTATTGGAGGAGTTGTTAATATTATCACTAAAGAGGCTAAGCAGAACTCTGCTGATGTTTCATCTATACTCCAATTTATGGATGGTGGTGGACTAGAGACAACCACCTCGCTTGGTGCATCATTAGTATCTACTAATAATGAGTCTGGACTATACATATTCGGGCAAATAAGAGATAGAGATGCTTATGATCGCAACAGTGATGGATATACTGAAGTGCCAATAATAAAGAGCCAAACTATCGGTGTTAGAGGATACCATAAACTAGCTAAATATGTAAAACTGAAAGCCGAATATCACCATATCGAAGATTATCGTAGAGGTGGTAGCGATCTTGATCTTGAAGCGTTTCAGTCGCTGCTTACCGAAGAGATCAGCCATAGTGTAAATACGGCATCTCTTAGTGTTGATGGCTCGTCTGCCGATACTCGCCATGGTTACTCTATATACTCATCTATGCAAAAGATTCATCGTAAGAGCTACTATGGCTCAAATAAAGATGCTAATGCTTATGGCTTCACCGATGATTTAACAGTTGTTGCAGGGGCTACATATAACTATAAGTTCGGCAAATGCTTGTTTATGCCTGCTACCCTAACTGTTGGAGCTGAATACCAAGCCAACAAGCTAACTGATAACCAACCTATGTTTAACAGAGTATTGAGCCAAGAGCCCGCAGTGGCAGGTTTATACCTTCAAAATGAGTGGAGCAACGATAAGCTAAATCTACTTTTAGGTGGTAGGCTTGATAAGCATTCGATGCTTGACACCCCTGTCTTCTCGCCACGTGTAAGCCTACGCTACACACCAGCTGAGCCACTTATACTACGACTTAGTTATGCTAGCGGTTATAGAGCACCACAAGCATTTGATGAAGACCTACATATCGAGTCAGTTGGAGGTAAGAATATATATATAATGCTTGATGAAAATCTACGCCCTGAGTACTCTAATACAATCAATGCTTCAGTAGACTTGTATCGTAAAGCAGGTGATTTTCAATTCAACCTACTTGTTGAGGGCTTTTATACAAAGCTCGATGATGTGTTTGTGTTGACAGACTCTAAGCCTGATGATCAAGGTCATGAGTTTATGACACGTGTAAATGGTCACTCTGCAACAGTATTCGGCTCAAGCATAACAGCAAAGCTAGCTTATCAAACAAAGTTTGTGCTAGATGCAGGTTACACAATACAGCGTTCAGAATATTCAGAACCAGTAATGTGGTCGGCAGATTTTCCTGAGGGTAACACCAACTTCTTTCGTAACCCAGACCAATATGGTTTTGTGACTCTTAACTACAATGCTTTCAGAAACTTCACAGCATCGGCTACGGCAAATATCACTGGTAAAATGCAAATTCAACATCTACTAAGTGAGGTTGTCGATGGTGCAAAAGATCGTATTGTTACTACTCCAGTATTTACAGATATGGCATTTAGGGTGGCATACGATATACCATTAACTGTATCTACTACTATGCAAGTCTCTTTGGGTGTTAAAAATGTGCTAAATCAATTTCAAAATGAGCTTGATGCAAATGGATATAAAAGAGATGCAGGATTTATATATGGTCCTCTTATGCCTCGTACTTTTGTGTGTGGAGCTAAGTTCTCATTTTAAAAAATGGTTGACTACTAACACTTTGATTTAGTTTTACTGTCATAATTATTATTAATAGGATAAAAGTAGTATGTAATTTGTTTATATTAAAATTATTTACTACTTTTGTTTTTTATCAGTATGCAATTATGGTTTTAATAATACAGAAAACAGAAAATGTGCTTAGTTATTCCAAATCTATTTGTGGTGACGCTTTTTTTTTGTTTGGTTTGGACTGTAAAGATAATTTTCAGAGTTCGTTTAAACTCTCGATATCTGATTCAATATATAAAAGCTCTAAGACAAGGTTTTTTCTTTGTACTGGAGCTTTTCAGTTTCTATTTATAATATAATTTAAATTAATAACATTATGACAAAAACATTCACTTTAAAAACACTGGGTACGTATATCGCCCTAGCAGGAACCCTTGTAGGTTGCACTAAAAATATCGATAATTCAGATGTACCGAGCGATAAAAGCTTATATATCACGATTCAGATGCCAGTTGAGTCTAATGGCGTTTCTACCCGAGCAATTGGTGATGAGGTTTCTATCGTAGAGCATGCCTATGTAGTTGTTTATGCGGCAGGAGCAGGCGATTCAGAGCTTCCAAAATACACCACAAAGCTAAATTTAGAAGATATTACTGCTGGTGGATCAGCAGGTGAAAAGAAAATTTTGGCTTTTACACCAACCAGTAACATTGTTGAAGGTGATCATGTGAACATTATTTTCAATAAAGAGATTGCCGATTTATCAATACCAAAAAATGGTTTGATTGCTGCATTAAAGTTAAGTAGTGCTAGTGGTTTAGTCGAACTAACGGCAGGTTTACCTATGTATGGCAGTGGAAAGTGGACAGCAGCAGGCAGCCCTACTATAAGTATTAAGCGAGCAGTAGCAAAAATCCAGTTAAAACTTGATTACGGGAGTGGTACCCATGTACCAGGAAGTATGGGCTCTAATTTCACAACTGATAAAACTACTTATAAGTTATACCAGTTGTCTGATGTTGGCAATATCAACGGTAGTGATGTAGGTTTTACATGTTCGTTACCAATCACCGATATCACTAATGAAGATGAAATAAACCAAGCATCGACGACCAAAGATGATAACTATACAGGGGCTAATTATATTTATGCCTATCCTTACTCAACCAAATCTATCGGTAGTACTCCGAGCCCATTAAATGTAAATGATTTTTCGCCTATCCGTTTAGCAATGATCATGAAGAATGTTCAAAATGATGGTAAAATTATTTATCATCGCTTAGATGTCTATGATAAAGCTAGCAACAGCTACTACGATATTCTTAATAACTATCATTATACCATACGAGTACGTGAGGTAAATAACGGTGGTTATTCAACAGCCTCTGAGGCTTTAAAGCACCCTTCAAGTAATGTACAGTTTGATATAATAGTAGAGGAGGAGGGCACAGACATTGTAAGTAATGGTCAATATGTTTTAAATGTCAATGAGTTGAGCCGTGAATTTACAGTAAGTGGAGCAGAGTCAACCATTAAGATCGCTGAGGTTAGCCGCCAAACATCAGTAAATGCGGTAATTGAGGGTTCTACCTCATTTAATGTAGTAAAAGAAGATATTTTTCAAGTAGGAGATATTAATGTAGCATTTACCGAGGTGCCATCATTGTTAGATAATAGTGTAAAGAGCTTAAAGATATCTGCTTCTGGTGAAGGAATAGCAACATTTAGATATCATGCAAAACTAGGAAATATAGATTATAAGAGTGCTATAATAACTGTTAAATCAGAAAAATATAGTGAAGCTATGGTGATTGATGGATTTGTTGGAGATTTAGGAGTGCCTAACGGTTATGCTAATAATACACGATTCGTTATTGGTAAGGAGCTGAAATTCAAGGCAACAAGTACTTTTAAAGAGGAGTGGGACGCATCATTGAGTTTAGAGCTACCATCTGTAGCTCCTGCTAAATTTACTAAATCTACCAAGGTGGCATCAATAGCTGAAAATGTATCAGATGGAAAAGATAACAACGGTTTTTACTTTAATGTTTACCGCACTGCTCCTGGCGACAAAGATATTGTAGGTTCTATTGATATAACAGTAACATTGCCCGATAATACAGTATATACCCACCTAATAACAGCAAAGATAACCACCAGTTGTGATTTGCCAACAGAGGCAGAAAACTATGGGGTGAAGATCAATGGTTTATTGTGGGCTGACCGTAATGTAGGCTCAGCTTTGCCAGCAGTTGCAGGTTACGAGGTTTCAAAAAATTATAGCAATGATAGTGCTCATCCTGATTACAGCGTAGCAGAAAAAAGCGCTATTGTAGGAACAGCTTACCCTATTTTGCAAATTGGCGAGAAGTGTGACAATTTAGGGTTAGGCATAGGACGTTGGCGTATGCCAAGTGCTGAAACCAATATAAATACTGGTGAAATTGCTAATGCTAATGCTCGTGTGCGTCATAGTAAAGGTCGTGTGTTTATTGTTGGTGATGCTGAGGGGCCAGTGTCAAAAATGAGTGGTTCAGTTGTAAAAGATGCAACTTCAACGGTGCGTTCTAAAGGGTGTTTTTTGCCATTAGGTGGAGCTAATGCAGCTACAACAAGTGGCTATTGGTCAAGCAGGTCTGCTTACTCATTAAATGTAAGTTCAACTTCTAGTAATGTATCTAATGGGTCGGGTGCTAGTTTATTCTCTTTGCGTTGCGTAAAGGAGCATTACGATTTAAAACCTGCTAGCACTGTAGAGGGGTTTTGTCCATCAGCGGGCAGACAAAACATGACAGTAAAAGATGGCTATGATATTCATGCTCTGTTTGGTATTAGTAATACTACACATACTATCAAGAGTGTTGAGAGTTCATTTAATAGATATTGGGATGGCTT
>CAMQVM010000105.1 GCA_947038135.1 uncultured Rikenellaceae bacterium | reverse complement strand
CTATTGGTGTAGGTTATACCACTGCTAACACTACTTTTAAGTTATATCAATTGTCAGATATAGGCTATGTTGATGGCTCAGTAGCAACATCAACAGGAATAGCACCTATTACCTCTATTGCAAATGGTAATGAAATAAACCATCCGTCAGCAAAAATTGACGACAACTTTACGGGGGCAAATTACATTTTTGCTTACTCTTATGCCTCTAAATCGGTTGGGCGCACACCTATCGAGTTTACAGATAATAAGCCGAAAACAGAGCGTTTGGCTATGATAATGAAGAATGTTTATAATGGAAAAACTACTTATCATCGTTTAGATATATGCGATCCATCAAGCAAGACTTACTTTGATATATTAAACAACCATCATTATACAGTTAAGGTTCGAGAGGTGAGTGTAGGTGGTTATTCAACTGCTACAGATGCTTTAAAGAACCCTCCTAGTAATATTAGGTACGATATTATAGTAGAAGAAGAGGGTGATGTAGTTGTTACTAATGGTCAATATCTTTTAAATGTGAACACTAAAGGAGATAAGTTTGATGTAACAGCAGCAAGTTCAACACTACTGTTGTCGAAGGTTAATCGTATTGACTCTGAACAGGCTCCTATTATTGGCGAGAGTGTATTCAGTGGTATTTTGGAGGAGCATTTCCGAATTGGTACAGCTACTCAAAATGCTACTATTAAACCTCTATTTCCTACTACTGTGGGTAATAGTGCTAAGGATTTGAAAGTAACTGCAACGGGTTCAGGTGTTGTAGCATTTAGATATATTGCTACGTTGGGTAATATTGTGTATGAAAGTAATACTGTTACTGTTAGTACAAATTTTTCTGATGCTGTTGCTATAAAATCATATGGTGAAATAAAAACTTATACAGTTTCGAGTTTATCAAATGATTGGAGTGTCGTGTCTGACTCACCTTGGGCAGTAGTCTCTAAAGCTGCTGGTAATAGAAGCTTTACTCTTGATGTTAAAGCAAATGATATGAGTAATACCAACTCTCGTTCAGCTAAAATTACAATAAGTAATAATATTGATGTCGCTGTTGTTGTTAATATTACTCAAAGAAACTTTCCTTTTTTTGCAGATCGTAATGTAGGAGTTGATACAACACTTACTGGGGATGCTGCACTGTCTAATGCAGCTAATAGTCGTACCCACTATTTTTTATGGTCAGAGTCAATAGGAGTTTGTGAAAAATGGACATTTCAAGGAAAGAAGTGGCGACAGCCTGATAAAGATGATTTTGATGCGCTTGTTGCTAGTGGTAAATTGAAAAAGTCAGGTCCTGGTTCCCATGATGCTTTTAAAATGACGCAAAGTGATGGAAAGACAATCTTTTTTGCTGCTAGTGGTTATAATATGGATCGTGGTTGTTCAGCATGTACTTTTGAACGTAAATGTCGTTTTTGGTCTAGCGAAAAGTATTACTGTCTATATTACAATGATGATAATACTACATGTGCAGTTACTAATACCTATGCAGTATGGAAGTTTGGTGTTCGCTGTTGTAGAGTCTTCTAGTTAGTAACCCCTTGAAAAGTATATATAATATTGATATTTAATAAACAAGAGCAACAAGGTTTTGAGATAAGTGCAGGATTTAGTACCCTTTTGGTGTAAATCTTGCACTTTTTGTTATGTGTTATAAGTCTACAATCAACAGAACACTAAGTATGTTTCACAGCTTGTATGATTTGCTTAATCAGCAAACCTATTATCTGATAAAATATATTGGAAACTCTTTAGGATAAGTTTTGTGTATATTATTGTAAAGGTAATTGACGATCAACAAAATCTATTCGTTTAATGTGTGGTTTACCTATATTTAAACATATTCATAATCTGTCTGATGAGTTGATAGTTGAGAGGTGGAGTGAGAATGTTTACTAACAATATTTTTATGGAGTAGATGACTTTGTAGTTAGGTTTCAAGGCAATAGAACAGAACTAGTCAGTTTCCGAGAAAGCATTGGTTTATAGTGTGTTGAGCTTGTATTGTATGAAAGCACAAGAGTGAATCATTGATCTATATGCGGAGTTTTTTAGGAGTTTTATTATTTAGAATGGAATATGATGAGCATACTATAGATAGAGCCTTGGATAAACTTAAATCGTATTTAAGGCGAGTAATAAAAATACTGGCAGGAGATAGGGGGGGTATATGTCAGAACAATTGGCTGATACAAATATAGTTATACACGCACCTTTATTAGTTAGATATACTATAAAAAGGTACGTGAATTATTTTGTAGTAGAGCTTGTGTAAAACCAACAATAGAATATCTTAAAAAGCGATTATTGTCTTAATAGTAATTTTTATAACCATTATTAGTGGTAATAGAATGAAAAAATATGATAAATGCAACAATACACAAATCAGATATTCACTTTTTATGGCTTTAAGGTCGACCAGATAATCATATTATTTTATCATATTCTGCAATAATTGAAATATTTTTAGTACCTTTGCATAATAATTAGTTGTGTTAGATGATTGCATAATAGTTAATTGATAAAATAATTTAATAATGATTTTAAAGATGAAAATGAATTTTACTTTGAAAATGTGGGTTGCGTGTACAGCCCTAGTAGGAACACTTTTTGGGTGTTCTAAAAAGACAGATGATGGAGGTATTATAGGCGAAAAAAGCTTATATATAACTGTTGAAATGCCAGCCATGTCTAGCGTGGTTACTCGTGGCGTAGATGATGAGGTTGCTATAAAGCGGGCTTATGTAGTTGTTTATGCAGCAGGGGCAGGTGCTGCCGATTTACCTAAATTTACATCTGAAGTAAAACTTGAAGATATTAGCTCTGATGGTAATGCTGGTAATAAGAAAATTTCAGCTTTTAAGGCTGAAGATAACATTGTTGCAGGTGATGTAATAAATATCATTTTCAATAAAGAGCTAAAAGATTTAAATGTGTCAAAAGGAAGTTTGCTTGCGGCTTTAAAGCTATCAAGTGCTACTGGTCTTGTTGATTTGAAAGCAGGTTTGCCAATGTATGGCAGCGGAGAGTGGACTACAAATAACAGTTCTGTTATAAGTGTAAAGCGTGCAGTTGCAAAAATTCAGTTAAAGCTTGATTATAATGGCGAAAATCATGTTCCAGGTAGTATGGGTTCAAGTTTTAAAACTGAAAACACTACTTATAGATTATATCAATTGTCTGATGTAGGAAACATTGATGGTAGTGCAGTAGGAGTTACTGGAGTGTCACCAATTACAGAGATTCACAATGAAAGTGAAATAGACCAACTTTCAGCAAAAGAAGATGATAACTATACGGGGGCAAATTTTATATTTGGTTACCCTTATTCAGCAAAATCTATTGGTGCTACACCAAAAGATTTAGATAACAAGAGTTTCGATCCGAGCCGTATTGCAATGGTCATGAAAAATATTCAAAATGATGGTAGCGCAGTTTATCACCGTTTAGATATTTATAATAAAGAAACTAGTAGCTATTATGATATTTTTAATCATCATCATTATAGTATAGTTCTTAGTGAGATCAATGTTGGAGGTTACAAGACTGCGACAGAAGCATTAAATCATCCAGCCACCAATATTAAGTTTGATGTTATAATTGATGATGGAACAGTGGTTGAAGGACAGTATGCTTTAAACGTAAAAGAGGCAGGTACTGAATTTACAACTAATGGAGCATCTTCAATAATTGAAATTGCTGAAGTAAATCGCCTAACGTCTGTTAATGCACCAATAGATGGGTATACCTCTTTTAATGTTACAAAAGAAGATATTTTTGTGCTAGGAGATTTAGATGTAGAATTTACAGAAGTGCCAACAGAGTTAGATAATAGCGTTAAGAGTCTGAAAATTACGGCTACTGGTGAAGGTGTAGCAACCTTTAGGTATAAAGCAACGTTAGGAAGCGCAGATCATACTAGTGGTATAATTACTGTGAGATCATCTGGTGGTTATAGTATGGCAATAGATGGTTTTGTGGCAGATTTGGGCATGCCTAATGGTTATGCAGTAAATAAAAAGTTTGCAGTAGCAAAAGGGTTTAAATTCAAAGTAGAAAGTACTTTCAAAGAGGAGTGGGACGCTTCGTTGAGTTCGGCACTACCAGCAGTTGCCCCTACTAAGTTTACTACATCAGCCAAAACAATCTCAATAGCTGAAACGTTATCAGACGGCACAACGGTAGATGGCTTTTATTTGAATGTTTATCGTACAGCACCAGGCGACAAAGATATCGTAGGTTCAATGGATGTAACAATAACTTCACCAGAAGAGAAAATTTATACTTTCTCAGTAAATATAACTATAACAACAAGTTGTGATTTACCAGGTGAGGCAGAAAATTATGGTGTAAAAATCAATGGTTTGTTGTGGGCAGACCGTAACTGTGGTTCTGCTATGCCTGATGTTTCAGGTTACGAAACATCAAAAAATTATAGCAACGACACTAACCACCCCGATTATAATGATTCGTCAAAGAGTGCTATTGTAGGTACGCCTTATGGCATTATACAAACGCCTGGTAAGTGTGAGAGCTTAGTTTTAGGTAATATTGAATGGTGTATGCCAAAGTCAAAAGTTGATGTTGCAGAATGCGAGTTAACTAGTGCAAATGCACGTGTACGTCATAGTAAAGGTCGTGTTTTTCTAGTTGGAGATATTGGTGAGGACGTGCCTGCATTACGTACAATAGGTTGTTTTTTACCATTAGGAGGGGCAAGTGCAACAACAACCAGTGGTTATTGGTCAAATTTTGCTAATTATTCTTTAAATGTGAGCTCAACAGAGAGCAGTGTGGTTAATGGTTCAGAATCAAGTGAGTTTTCGTTGCGTTGCGTAGAACAGCATTACGATATACAGCCAACTGCCACCGTAGAGGGTTTTTGTCCAACAGAAGCACGTATTAACATGACAGTTTTGAATGGTTATGATCTTCATACTTTATTTGGAATTAATAAAACTACCCATACAATAGTGAGTGCAGAGAGTAGTTTTAATCAATATTGGGACGGTTTGTTGTCGCCATCACAATCGATTGATGCAGTACCAACACTATTAAAGTCTACAGGAGATTACCCGATGAAATCAGCAGTTACGGATAATCTTATCTATTTTCATCCTTTCCGTACCGCACCAGGTGATGCAGATATATCTGGTTTTTTAAGGGTGAAAGGTATTACTACGAGTAATTTGCCATTTGCATTAGAGTTGCCGTTAACTATTGTAACGAGTTGTCATTTGCCTACTAGTGTAGATAATTACAGTATAATTATCAATGGGGATTCAGGTTCTAACTTTAAGGTTGCCGATCGTAATGTAGGCTCTAAGTTGCCTGATGGTGGTAAATATGAGTTATCTCAAAACTACACGCGCCAGGTTGGTCACCCTGATTACATTCCAGGACGAATAGGAGAAATTGCGCTTGGTGGGATATGGGGTCCTCAATTACCAGAAATAGCAGCAATAATAGGTGAGTACCATGCATTTGATAGTACCACTGGTATGGCAGAGGCAGTGCCAGCCTGCGACGGTTTTAAGTTGGGTACAGAAAAATGGAGATTGCCGACAGCACGTTACAAAAGTGAAGAAGGCGGAGATATGCTGAAACAGTACCGTCACAGTAAGTTACGTATATTCTTGTTATCTACTGTCACCACAAAAAGTTCAAATTCATCGTCGACTGAGTATAGCGGAGTGTTTTTTCCTGCTGCTGGTCTCTCTAGCTATAGGTTTGGTGACGATAGCTACTACTGGACTGGTTCATTAAGTAATGATTTTACGTTTTTCTTTGCTCTCTATCCTGAAGGAAAATCGTTGATAGGCGAATCTGTTCGTACTCCGGGCTACTCGGTTCGCTGTGTTGCTACTGTGTAGTTCTGTCCTTGGTTAGTGTCGCTTTGCGGCAGGTTGGTGTCTTGTGCTATTTTGTGGTTCAGTCGCTTTAGTTCAGTACCAAGCACACAATAACAAATATATAGTTACAAAATAATAGTAAAGGGCGTCCATTTGGGCGCCCTTTTTATTGCTTTGTGAGGTGGTCTTTTATATTCTGAACCACTTAATAAATCAACATAACCCCTTATACACTTCTAAAGGGA
>CAMQVM010000104.1 GCA_947038135.1 uncultured Rikenellaceae bacterium | reverse complement strand
TTGAGGTTCCTTTAGCAAACAAGTTTATTGTTGATTCATTATTTATGACAATTACTAATGCAAACTTTGATGCAGATAGATTTGTCTCAAAAATAAAAGAGTCGTATGATGTTAGAGATCTCTTAATAGACAAATTGAAGTCAGTAGATGGAGATATTCCTAGTGGCTGTGATATGATTGTTTGGAGGGGAGATTCATATAATGATATGTGTGCAAAAGCAGAAAGTATTGGTGTTTTATCAACCGAGAATGAAGATGTGCGTTCATTAAAAGAGCTTGTAATATATGGAGTGAAAGGGATGGCTGCCTATGTTGAACACGCATATAATTTAGGTTTTGAAGATCCTTCACTAAACGAGTTTATACAGATGGCTCTTGTTGAAACAACTATGACTGATGTGTCAACAGATAAATTAACAGCATTGGTGTTAGAGTGCGGATCATTTGGTGTGAAAGCAATGTCGCTACTAGACAAGGCTAACACGAGTAAATATGGCAACCCTGAAATAACTAAGGTAAATTTAGGTGTTAACTCAAAACCAGCTATACTTATTAGTGGTCATGATCTTAGAGATCTTGAAGAGCTGCTGGAACAGACTAAAGATAGCGGAGTTGATGTTTACACTCATGGAGAGATGCTTCCTGCTCACTCGTATCCAGAGTTTAAGAAATATAGCAATTTAATTGGTAATTATGGTGGTGCTTGGTGGCGTCAGGTCTCTGAATTTGAGTCTTTCAATGGGGTTGTTCTATTTACGACAAACTGTATTGTACCGCCATCTTCTAAATCGAGTTACTCAGAGAGGGTTTACACAACAGGAACATCTGGGTTCACTGGCTTTACCCATATTGAAGATAGGGTGAACAATCAACCTAAAGACTTCTCTCAGCTAATTGAGCACGCTAAGAGGTGTAGCGCTCCAACAGAAATCGAGAGTGGTGATATAATTGCAGGGTTTGCTCATGCACAAGTTATAGCCCTTGCAGACAAAGTTGTAGATGCTGTAAAAGCAGGTTTAATAAATAAATTTGTTGTAATGGCTGGGTGCGATGGTCGAATGAAAAACCGTGAATACTATACAGAGTTTGCGCAAAAGCTCTCAAATGATAGTGTTATACTAACTGCAGGATGTGCAAAATATCGCTATAATAAATTAGCACTAGGTGATATTGCAGGAATACCTCGGGTGTTGGACGCTGGTCAATGTAATGATAGTTACTCGCTGGTGGTTATAGCCTTAAAATTAAAAGAAGTGTTTGGTTTAGATGATATTAATGATTTGCCAATCGAGTATAATATAGCGTGGTATGAGCAGAAAGCTGTTATAGTACTATTAGCACTGCTTTCACTAGGAGTTAAAAATATTAAACTAGGTCCAACATTACCAGCTTTTTTATCTCCAAATGTTGCGTCGATATTAATCAATAACTTTGGAATCTCAGGAATTGGTACAGTTGATGAAGATATGAGAAAAATGGGTCTGTAATAACTTACTATACATAATACTCTGATATTATATATAGAGAACACTGCAAAATTGCTGCATCATTATTTTGATTTACTCATATTCTGAAATATGCTCTTTTTGCTCAAACTCTAACATTGACAGGCGGTTTGTTCATGCGTGAATTTTTAGAGTTTCATAGGTAGTCTTATTAAATAAAAAACCTGCTGTTTCAGTAGGTTTTTTATTTAGTATGCTTATATTTAACTGTTTATGTGTGTTGTGCTGTTTGTGAGCATCCCATCTAAGACGTGTTGTGTTTCTAATAATTAACATAAGTGATTCATCCTCGAATAACTATCACACGCAAAAAGCCATTATGTTTGTAGTGATTCTCCCTAGTCATCATGGCTTTATAATACCTCATAATTCAGAGCGCTGCCTCTTGAGAACACGTGAGCCTTTATCATAATGAAAGATATTCCATGGCTTCTAACATCCTGCATAGTCCATAAATATCCTCTTCGTGTTTTACTTTTAGTATCTGCTATAGAGAGAGTTGTTTCGTTTACTTGGACATAATAATTTGAAATAATTTCACTAACTTATAACTTGTATAAATAATGACCGTCTTAAAATCTTCTTTAGCACCTTTGATTTTGTATTTAGGGTGGATAATCCTTTTTGCATACAATCTTGCTGGTTCATAAATTACCTGCTCTGTTGCATTCTCTGCGATCTTTTCGAGCAGTGTCATAAACTCAACACGGTAATAATATAATAGGTTTTAAGTGATATTTAGCTTGTTAAATAGCTCAAAAGTAGCTTTTAGTGTAAAGATATAATCTAACAAATAGTTGTATAAATAGTATTATTATTCATAATAGTATATATTAGGTTGTTAATACAAATAATGTAAATACCTTGTAATTAGAGTTTGATATCAATTTTAAATTATTTATATTAGTATTTGTGAATTATTTTATCGATAATATAACACTTATGTGTTCATTTGTAGATTAGACATATCTATAAATGATACTAAGTTAATTGGTTATCTAAGTATTTTATTTAACTTTGTATCAATAAATATAGGATTAAAACTTGTATTAATACAAAGTGAGTAACTAAATATTTAATATACCTGTAATGTCTAAAAGATGTCAATATCAGAGGAGAGATGCCACCTCTATTATTGCATTATTTCATTGTGTAAACAAACACTTAAATTAATATCATTGGCTGATAAAATAGATAAATTTACCGAAAGGTAAACACAGAAAAATATCGCTATATTTGTAGAAAGATCAACAAAATATATTACTCTGTCTCTGTATGCAATATCAGGCGTAACAATAATTATATTAATGGATACGTCTTTCAGTACGCTTATTATAAACATTAATTATCAATCTAAAATCATTAATTATGAAAATAAATTATTTATTCCCATTACTATCTCTATTTTTATTTGCATCATGTCAAAAAGAGACGTTGAAACAAGAAAAGTCTTTGGGTGTTGACAATTGTTATTTAGTTGAACCAGTAGAAGCAAGCGATGAAATGCTATCTTTTTCTTCTATGGATGAATTGAACAAAACAGTTGAATCACTACTAGCACTAGATAGTGTAAATCTAGTTGCATGGTACTCTCAATATCCAAATTTCACATCGTTAAATCAACTTTATAATAAAGCTAACTATGAGTTTGCTGTTTTAGTTAATTCAAATGTCAGGGATGTTAATATTGCTGAAAGAATTAAAAATAAATACACTCCGTATCTATTGTTTAATGATAATCCTAATGACAATGCGTTATACTGCCCAGTTATACCTTCAGAATTTCCTGGAAGACCTTTAATCAGCAATAAAAATGGTGATGTATTAGTTAATGGAAAGGTTATGAACTTAAATGATGTTAAATCTGTTCAAGAAACAAGTAATTACAAGGAGAGTTGTTTAACTAGAGTTTATGATGTTCACACAAGACGTAATTGGCTTTTTATGCAAAATAGTGATAGAATGATGAGTGCCAGAAGCTATCGTTATAATGCTGCAAATTTGGTATATATAGAGGTTGTTTCTAAAAAAGATACATGGTTAGGATGGGTTCATTACGATACTGTATTTATTATTCAGGCAAAAGGAAAATGGCTAGATTGGGATTGGAACCACGCAGGTATGGCGAAATGGGTCAAAACTATAGTAAATGATAGATCTGATACGCATTATCATAGACCAAGCTCACAATCTAGTTTTTTAGTAGGTGCCGTTCTTTTAAATCCTAGAGGTAGCCTTTTAATCTCAACCAATGGTACTGTAAGTGTAGGAATAGCTCCACATATTCTTGAGATATACCTATAGTAAATAGTTGACGTGAAGGTGTAGGTTGTTTCATTTAATTATATGAAACAACCTGCTTTCCTATGAGTTTAATATATTATGATAGTATATTTATGGTTGTCAGCAAAATTATAGTATCTTTGCCAAATATACAAATTATAAATAATGTCCATTAAAAACACATTACAAATGATCAAGAAACAATATCTATCAATGTTAGTAGCTTTTGTGCTGCTGTCATGTAATAAAAGAGAGAGCTATACTCTCTCTTCAGGTGTCTATTTTAGCTTTAAAGAAGAGGTTACTACTGTTGAGGTTGCCCCGACTGTTAAATCGTTTAAACTTAAAGGAGATCTAACAGCGCCCCCTAGTGAAAAGTTTTATCTCAGAGGTAAAGCGGTAGATGTATATAAGTATATTACAGAAGTGATAACAATAGACACTATTAAAACAACCGCTAGACATAATTTGCACTTTAAAAACAATAGAAACAAATATGTAAAGGGTGCTGGTACGAATGTGCATACTGAGTTTGAGTTGATGCCCGAAAATATCACAAGTGAAGTAAAGATTGTATTTAAATCAATTTTTAAGTTTACTGATGGTAAGCCTGTTATTAATACGACTACAATTATATTAACACCTAAAGATAATGGTTAAAAAATTCCTTTCAACGTTATGTATATCTGCCTCATTGATGTTTTCAAGCTGCGAATATGATTATGATATAGATAAATATTTCGATGATAACCATACTCCGCAAGTGGTGCTAAACTCAATTATATCGCCTGATAGTGTTATAAATGGGTGTCTGTTTTGGACTAGGCAGATTGACAGTAAAGAAGATTTCAAAATTGTTGACTCCTTTTATGTAAAGCTATACCAAGAGGATAAGTTGATATTTGAGGCACAATGTGCCGAGGGGAAATTTAATTCTGCTATATATCCTAAAGTGGGGTTAAATTACAAATTAGAGGTAGATATACCCAATTATGGAGCAATCAAAGCGTCGACAATGATTCCTATGCCAGCCAAATTTAAAGCCTCTTATATCGAAACTAGAGGTGAATATGTTTGCTATGACCATGTTTCAATAGATGAGATCACTACAGCTCAAAAGAGTAGGTCTGTGTGGATTACTGGTGGGTATAATTATAGTGATGAAAAATATAATAATAGTTGTAAATATTTATATACTTACAACTCATTTATTGACCAAGATAATACGTCACAAGATGATACAGATGTGGCATATCGGGGGAGTAATGTAGGATATGAATACTTTATTAGAGTTCCCTACAAAAATATTTCAGAATCTACACCTTCAAGTTTTTCTACTTGGGCTGGCTATGATATATCAGAAGAAGCGCTAGTAGGTGAAGACTTTTTTGGAAATCCTATATACGGAGAAATAGTAGTGACTTTTGAAAGCACAACAATATTACTTATCACCCCTTCAGATGATTATGATAAATATTATAAGTCGCTGTATCTACAACAGGGGCATATATCGGCATCAATTTTTCAGAAGGTGGTGTCCGTATACTCAAATATAGAGAATGGACGTGGTGTCTTTGCGGGCTTCTCAGCTGATAAATATGACTTTAAACGCACAACTGAATGAAAAAGCTATATACGATAATGTTTATGGTGTTTGCAATAACTATATTTGCTCAACAAACCATCTATTCTCAACAATCTCAATATACCATATCTGGATATGTAAGAGACTCTGTATCGGGCGAACCATTGGTTGGAGTAACTATTACCGATACTCAATTTAGAGGTACAACAACCAATTCGTATGGGTTTTACTCACTGAATATAAAAGCTAACAGCAAAACAGAGCTATTGTTTAGTTATATAAACTACACCCCGATATCACGAATTATCATAGCTGCGCAAGACGCTACTATAAATATTTTTTTAGTACAGCAATCTCTTGTAATTGACCAAGTAATAGTGAAAGCTGACCCGCTAAAGTTGGTTGCAGTAGGAGATGTTGGAAGCGTGCGAATTAGCTCTAAGCAGCTGAAATTTGTCCCCTCGTTCTTAGGCGAGCATGATATATTAAAATATTTCCAGCTTCAGCCAGGTGTGTCTTCAGGTAAGGAGGGATCGTCAGGGTTAAACCTTAGAGGTGGAAGTGCAGACCAAACACTTATTCTTATAGATGATGTTCCTATATATAACCACTCACACGCATTTGGCTTCACCTCTATATTTAGTGGAGAGTATATTAAATCGGCAGAGTTATATAAAGGATACATACCTTCGACTTATGGTGGTAGGTTATCGGGCGTTGCTACAATGAA
>CAMQVM010000103.1 GCA_947038135.1 uncultured Rikenellaceae bacterium | reverse complement strand
TATAAAGCTAGCACGAGCATCAACAATCTTGTTTGTATACCAATCATTGCGACCTGTCTCGTTTAAAAGATCAATGTATTTTGCTGATGCATACATTTCACCCCAGCCTTGACCACCGATATTTGCATACATACCACCAACTCCATAATAGTGATTGTCTCCAGAAAACTCAGAAGCCAAACGCTTAACAACAAATATTGACTCACTGTTATTTTCAGGAGTGATAGTATTAGCTTTCAAAAAGTCAATACGAGATAAAAGAGCATGTTCGCCGTTATTGATAGCTAAGTCTGAATATTTAACTACCTCAGCAGCATACTCAGCATTTGCATTAGCCCATGTTCCACTCATAAACAAATATACACGTGATAGCATAGCATGAGCAGCCGTTTTAGAAGCGTAAGCTGGCCCTTTGTCGATAGTCATAAGCTCAGCACCTTTCTTTAAATCAGAAATAGCTTGCTCATATACTTTCTCGACAGTGCTACGGTCGGGTAGTACTACATTACTAAGGTCTTCGGGAGTCCCGTTTACTATAGGCACCGCTAAGTTGGTTTTAGGGTTATCATAGTATGGTCGTCCATAGTTTCTTGCAAGGTAAAAATACATCAAACCTCTTAAAAAGTATGCCTCACCAATCTGCTGGTCTACCTCTGCATTCTTCCCCTCTTTAATCATTGAAATTATATTAGATGACTGAGCTATCACCTTGTAGCTGTCATTCCAAAAGCTAGTTAAACGGTAGTTTTGAGGTGTGCGAGAGTATGATATAAACTCGAAAAAGGCATCAGAAGAAGCACCTCTAATCATAACGTTATCGCCAGCATATTCACCACATCGGTGCATTACATCAGACCAACCTTTCATTTGGCTATACATTCCATTCATTGTGACAGAAAGCATCTCATCTGGATTTTCAATTACTTTGTCAGCCGCCATTGATCCATATGGCAATCTCTCTATATTACATCCTCCAAGGCCAAGTAGTGCTACTGCGCCTAGTACTATAAATCTATTTTTTTTCATTTCTCTAAGTTATAAAGTGATGTTAATACCGAACATAAATCTTTTTATTGTTGGATAGATACCAGGACCTACAACTCCACCAACAGCATTTTCCACTGGAGCAATCTCTGGGTCTACACCTGAATAATCTGTAACGGTAAATAAGTTTTCACCACTAAAGAAAATTCTTAAGTTTTGTATTTTCCATTTAGGAATCGCTAGGTTGTAACCTAAAGTTACACTTCTAAGTTTCAGGTAGCTACCATCTTCAAGGAATCTTGATGATGTTTTGTGTCCATTAGAAGCAGCGTTACCATACTTAGTTACAGGATGTGTTGCAATATCTCCTGGTTTTTCCCATCTGTTCCAGCCGTCTTGAAGCACCATTTGGTTTTTGTCGGTATAGGCACCATCTGAATCATACTCAGAACGTGAGTAGTTATAGATATTACCACCTACTGAGTAGCCAAATACAGCCGAAAAATCGATGTTTTTATATGATAAATCAGTAGAGAATCCACCAAAGAAATTCGGTGTGTATGATCCGAAATTAGTAACCAAATCTGCTTCTGCATATTTTTTTGTTACTGCTCGTGAACCATCTTTTTCTGTTTTATACCATGTTGGAGCACCAGTTTCAACGTCTACACCTGCCCATTCTGGCATTAACCACGTGTCTGCATCAAGTCCTGGAGATAGCAAACGCTGTGCACTACCTGCGATATTTGATCCTCCACCAATAATAATCTCGTCTTGTCCTGAGTATAGTTTCTTAACCTTGTTCTTATTAGTTGCAATATTGAAACCAACAGTCCAAATTAGTTCGGGAGTCTTGATTATATCGCCACTAACATTTAGCTCAAAACCTTTGTTTGTAAGCTCACCTACGTTACGCCATATAGAAGTTACACCCACAACTCCTGAAACAGGAACTTGGTAAAGAAGGTTGTCTGTATTCTTGTCATAGTAGTCAAATGTAATTCTCAACCTATTAAACATATCAAAATCAACACCAATTCCTGTTGTTAATGTCTGCTCCCATGTAAGGTCTTTATTACCAATTTGAGATATAAGAGCTCCAGGTATACCATTATAGCTTGAAGAAAGAGAGTATAGATCATATTGAGGGTATAGCGATGTAGGTCTGTTACCTACTGAACCATAAGATGCTCTTACTTTAAGTTGGTTGATCCAGGTTGCTCCACTCATAAATTCCTCTTTATGCACATTCCATGCACCACTTGCAGAGAAGAAGTTGCCATACTTAGCATTGTCTCCAAAGTTCGAAGCACCATCACGGCGTAACGACACCTGAGCTAGGTATTTATATTTATAAGAGTAGTTAGCATTAAGAAGCATAGACTGAACAGCCCATTGTGATCTGCCACCTTTAACTTTTTCAGGAAGTGCAACCACATCTAATATCTCAGACCCTGGTGAAAATCCTGTTCCTATAGCTTGTAGGCTCTCATAGTTGTAGTCATTATACTCATAAGCAGCTAAAGCACTTACTGCATGATCACCAAAAACCTTGTTGAATCTAAGAATTTGGTTGGTATATCGACGTGTCATGTTAGAAGAGGTTTGGTCTATTCTACCTTGCACTCCTATTCCACCATTAGACTGAGGGTCGGTGTAAGCTTTACCATTTGCTCCCTGCCATTTGTAATTGTTGATAGAAGAGAATGTCAACCAATCAGTGATTTTAGCGTCAAAGTCAAGGTTACCCATAAACTCTCTTGCAGTAGAATTTGATTTGTTCCACTGTAAATCATAAAGGTAGTTTGTGCTAGTTGAGTTTACCCACTCTTGCGATTTGTGACCAATAATGTTACCATCTGCATCATAAGGGCTATCCCATGGAAGGTTTGAGTACATAGCTGTTGTTGAGTACTGCTGATCTTCGATATCTCTAACAGATCCTGATATCATAGGCTTGATTGTTAACCAATCATAAGGCTTGTAATCAGATTTATATCTAAAGTTGTATCGAGTATAGTCATACCCTTTAACTGCACCTTTTTCGTCGTATACACCTACCGAGAAATAAGATTTTAGCTGCTCAGTACCACCTGATACAGATACATTATAGTCTTGTGTGATTCCTGGTTGTACAGCTAAGTCCCACCAGTCAAAGTTCGAGTTACGAAGATCTTTATTCCAACGAGTGAATTTAATGCTCTCTTGGTTAGAGAATCCTTTGAAATAGTCATACAATTGTGCACCGTCCATCATATCCATATTGCCATTATGAACAATAGATACTCCCGATTTAACTGATGCTGAAATAGTCATCTTGCCAGATTTGGCACTCTTTGTAGTCACCAAAATTACACCGTTAGCACCTTGTGAACCATAGATAGCTGTAGATGCTGCATCTTTAAGAACTGTCATAGATGCAATGTCTGAAGGGTTAACTGCTCCTGCACTTGATCCAACAATAACACCATCAACTACCCATAGTGGGTCGGTGCTACCATTGATAGTAGACTTACCTCGAATGATGATCTTACCCTCAGCACCTGGTCCTGCTCCTGGTGATACAAATACACCTGGTGCTTTACCATTAAGCATATTTGAAACCGATGGCGAAGTGATATTTTTTAGCTTATCATCGCTAATTGTTTGTAGAGCTCCAGTAAGGCTCTCTTTGCGTTGTGTGCCATAACCTACAACCACAATCTCATCCATACTGATACCATCTTGCTCTAGAGTAATCTTAATATCACTCATAGTTTGAGATATCACTACACCAAAAGGAGTACATCCTATATAAGTGGCTATGATTTTAGCTCCAGATGGAACATTTTTAATCGTAAAACGTCCATTTACATCGGTGCTGACACCGTTTGTTGTTCCTTCTACTAGTACGGTTGCACCTATTATAGGTAAACCAGCTTTGTCTGTAACTATACCACTAGCCTCATATGATTGCTGTGATACATAAGTACTAACATCACTTTTGTTCGCTGTTTGCAACGAATTGCCTGCTGCAATAGCAGGTGCAAAAGAGGCTGTTAGAAGAGTAAAAATTAGGGGGAATTTTTTAGTCATCTTAGTTTTATTAAATTAATAGTTTTTTAAGGTAGATGTCTACCTTGTCTCTCCATTCAAAATGGTGTCTCTCTTTCTCTTTGTTTTATTCCATACTGTGGTTTTAGAATTAATTTATGTGTCGTATATTATATCAAGTTAATGCAAAATTTGTATCATTACAGTAAGATTATTATTACAGTAAAATTGTTGTCGTTGTTGTTTCTGTTATAAATATGTTACTTAATAAACATATACTGTGTTATATCGTAAAGTGAAATGGTTATTATCAGGTATTTTGTACTATATAACTGTCATTTCATTTCAATTATTTATACAAATATATAACATTTTTATTAAAAACAATAAAAAAAATGCGAAAACTGCAATTGTGTTAAAAAAGAAAGTTTAAAGAGCGTTATTCTTATGATTCGTAATCATATTATGTAAAATAGAGTAAATATGATATATTATAAATACTGAGTTAAATTGATTTTATCATCTGCCATAATAAAAAAACAGTGAGGTAATTAATAAAACCTCACTGTTAATAGTGTTAAAAATATACATAATATGTGGTTATTTGTGTTATTTAGATTTAAAGAACCTAGAAAGTATATAAAATATACATAAAACAACCACAATTGATGCCCCAGATGGAAAATCGGTATAGTAGCTAACAATGATACCTATTATAGAAGATATAATAGTAAGAAGTATCGATGAGATTGTTAACCACTTGTATGAGTTAGTGAATTTATTGATAGTGATAGGAGCTATTGTAAGTAGTGATATCAATAAAACTATACCAACTAATTTTATTACTAGTACAATAGTTATAGAGACAAAAATCATCACTACATTATCAATAAGGCGAGTATTTACACCTTGTGATATGGCAAATTTCTTGTCAAATGCAGTGTATATTATCCGCCTTCCAAAGAGAATAAATAAAAGTGTTAGGCTCAGAGCAATAGCACCATTAGCAATTAATATATCGGGTGTGATGGTGAGAATATTGCCAAATAGAAAGCTCATTAGGTTTGGAGCATATCCAGGTGTTATAAATATGAAAATAATACCTAGTGCCATGCCAAGAGCCCATAGTACCCCTACCGCAGAGTCTTCACGCAGTTGGTCTTTGTCGCATAAGTAGTTAACCCCTAGCGCCGACAGTATAGCAAATACCATAGCTCCGAGTATAGGGTTCAGCCCTAAATAATACGCTAAGCCTATGCCCCCAAAGCTTGAGTGGGTAATACCGGCACCTAGAAAAACTAAACGTCTAACCACAATGTAAGTTCCTATTATACCGCAGCTAATACCTGCAAAGACAGCCGCTAAAAGCGCATTTTGCAGGAATGCATACGACAATATATCTTGAAAAAAATCCATATACTACTATAATTATTTAATTTATACTACTATTTTCAGTTGTGCTACTTTGTTTTCATAATATCAGATGCAGGCATATTATTACGAAGAAGTTCGCACATCTTATCCATATAAGGGTGTACGTGTTCAAAGAATAGTTTATACCCCTCACATAGATAGTTAGCTTTCGGCTTCTCAGGGGTAGACCCAAACCTATGTTTTGGGCAGCCTCCTGTGCAGGCAAAGTAATATTTGCAACGTATGCAGCTAGTAGGTAAACCGCTCCTTTTGTTCACTCCAAAATGAAACTGCTTCTTTGAAGAGTACATTACACGTAGGTCATCTTCTTTAATGTTTCCAAGGCTATATTCTGGATATACAAAGTGATCGCACGAAAACACATCGCCATTATGTTCAACAACCAAGCCATCGCCACAACTTTTGGCAAAGGCGCAGAGCCCAGGTTTCACCCCATACCAGTTTGCTAGTGTAACATCAAACATCTGAACATAATATTGCCCCACATCTTTTTTTATCCACTCATCAAATATATCACGCAAAAACTCTCCGTGGGCCAACGATGATATGCTCCAGTCGCTCACTGCACCACTGTTATCTTCGGGAGATAATATCCTGCCTCGCCCTCCTAGTGAAGGTAAGTTTTCAGCTGATATATACTCGGCAGCGGGTAGAAACTGCATATATCTGCTGCCTATTGATTTGAAAAAGTTGTATATTTCAACACCTCGTCCTGCACATTTGTCATTAACAACACTTAAGGTGTTAAACTCTACTCCATGATATGCTAATCGTTCTACTGC
>CAMQVM010000102.1 GCA_947038135.1 uncultured Rikenellaceae bacterium | reverse complement strand
TGATAAATGGGCTGAAATAAAATAAAATAGACCAAAACCCCTAATCTGAATCTACCAGGTTAGGGGTTTTAGCCTTAGATACGTAATTGCGGAGACGCTTACACAGTAAAACGAAAGAGCGTTTAATTTAACATTAAACACTCTTTCGTTTTTAAGATGTTTCAAAGAGGACAAGCAGAGTAAAAAACTCTATTTATTAAAAATCATAACTACCCAACCATCTTTCACCTCGGTGCTGATATGGGTAAGTTGTAAACCCTCAGCGCACCTCTTTATATCATCGATATCGATCTCTAAAAATCCGCTAAACTGAATTGACCCACCACCATTAAGCGCTTTATAATAGATAGGCATATCTCTAATTAAAATATTGCGATTGATATTTGCAAGGATAAAATCGTATTGGTTCTCTTTTAGCAGCGATGCATCACCAAGCATAACAGTAGCTTTATCGGCAAAACCATTTGACTCACAATTTTCAATACAGTTTTCGTATGCCCACTCATCAACATCAATACAATCGACGTGTGCAGCACCATTTATAAGCGCCGCAATAGCAAGTATTCCAGTACCGCTACCCATATCAAGACCTTTTTCACCTTGTAATTTTTGCGAGAAAATAGTGCGTGTCATAAGGTGGGTTGTAGCGTGGTGACCAGTTCCAAAAGACATCTTTGGCATGATAACTATATCATGCTTGCAGCTGCTAGGCTCATGAAATGGTGCACGAATACAACATATATCACCTACATATATAGGGTCGAAATTTGACTCCCACTCTTCATTCCAATTTACTGTCTCTATCTCTTTAACCTCTACCGTAGCACCTTTATCTGCTAGTGCTGCGACATATTTACCTACTGCTGCATTAAACTTCGATAGCTCTCCAGTGTTGATATAACAAAGTAATGCTTTATCGTTATCGTCGAAACTTTCAAAGCCTATTTCTCCAAGCTCTGCAATTGTTATATCTCTATCAGCCTCGCTACTTTGTGGTGCTAATGTTATTTTATACTCTATGTAATCCATATCTATTATTCGTTTAAATTACTCGTTTAAATTATTCGTTCAACCAACCATTAATTTTACCCCATATTTCACTCTGCACACTCTCAGACATTGTGCCGATACGAGCTGTATGGCTTCCACCTTTTTCAAGATACATAACCATGTTTTCTTTACCTTTAAACAGATACTCTTCAGGAGCAGCAGCTGTCCATGGGTCAAACTCACCATATATAAATATCATTTTCGGATCGTTCTTTTTAAGATACTTATACATTGCTTTATTTAGTGAGTTATTAAATTTCACACCTTTAACCTCTTTTGGCAAGAACACACTGTGTAGGTACCCTTTTGATGAAGTTATTGTAAGCAACTCTTTAAGTGGCTTTGTGTCGTAGCCATAGTAACCTAGATCGGTGGCTGCTTGCACAAAAAATGGTGCTATGCTACCTAGATCACCAAAATATGAAGCACTAGATATTGCCATAAGATGGTCAAATAGCTCTCTGTCTGTTGCATCTTTGATACTAGGAATAGTAGATGTAGGTGTACCCCACTGCCATAGAGCAAAAGGATACTCTAACACACAATAATCTAACACTTCAAGGGTTAAGAGGTGCTGAAAATCCCATTTTTTTGCAACCGCCTGCTCGTGAATCATATTTGCAAAGATATCTTTGCGGTGTAGTATAGCTTTCTGAAACTCTAAAATACGCTGTTGATCTTCTACTGTTCCACACTCAAGCAAAAAAGGCTCATGGCGACCATCTTCAACTCCAAAGCATATAGGTCCAACATAAGGAACAGATATATCAACATCATCGGGAAAGAAGGTGCGATATATCATAGTTGTCTGCCCACCTTTGCTGATTCCTGTAGTAATCCACTTGCTTTTATACACCTCTTTTAGCAGGGTTGTGATATTATGAAGATCATAAGCTGAGTTTTCGCCCGTCATATATTGCCAGTCGCAAGGTGAAGGTGTAGACTCTAAAAAGTAGCGATGCTCAACCACCACTTGATTACTATTCAAACCTTTTGAAAGCTCATCACGATAGTTTGGATTTAGTGCATAAGCAGCACCATAGCCTTCAGTTACCATCACTACTGGAGCGTTGAAGTCTTGATGTGCTACAATAAACCGTTGCGAAAAGCTACCAAGAGATGGGTTTTTATGGTCTAATGGCTGATCAATACGTACCATATATTTTTCAGAAAAAAGAGAGCTTTCAAGGGTTGTAACCTCAGTTACATTTTTACCACTTTTAAGGGCGTTATAAAGGGTGCTACTACCCTGCTCTGCTGCTACCTCTGCCACTGCTGCTGCATGGCTTGTAGCAGGCACTACTGTTGAAAATACTGATATAAGCAGCAGTAAACTAATAAATATCTTTTTCATATTCTAAATTATTATTGTTTAATTAACATCTATCTTTAGCATAATTTCATAAAAGCTAAAGATAGAATTTTAGCTTTACTTACCCATTACAAACTCAAGAGTTCCCCCCTTCATTATATCTTCATGGGTAAACTGCGATTTTACTAGTGGTTTGCCGTTAAGGGTTACACTCTTCACAACTCTATTTTCATCAGACAAATTATGCGCTATCATAGTAAACTGCGTACCATTATCGGTATTTATAACAGCTTTATCTAAACGTGGCGCACCAATAATATATGTTGCACTAGCTGGAGATACAGGATAAAAACCCATTGATGAAAATATATACCAAGCCGACATCTGACCACAATCATCATTGTTAGGCATACCGTTGCGAATATCTTTATATAGGCTATCGGCAACCATGTTTGTCAACAAACCACTCTTTTCAGGTGCACCAGCCATAGAGTATAAGTAGGCAAATTGATGCCCTGGCTCATCTCCATGACCATACTGACCAAAGAAGCCCGATATATCAACATGCTGCTCGCCCTTCATATTAAGCGGTGTAGATATAGTTTTATCCATCGCCTCAACAAACTTATCAGCTCCACCCATAGCATCAATGACTACATCTACGGCGTGAGGATAGAAATAAGAGTATGCCCATATATTACCCGACACATAGTGAGGCAAAAGCGACTTCCAACTATTTAGGTCTACCTCAACAAAGTTACCAAGGCTATCTTTAGGAAGCAACAAACCACTCTCTTTATCGAAATGGTTCATAAAGCGTAATGAACGCTCCATATACTCATCATAACGAGCTGTATCACCAACCTCTTTAGCAATTTGCGCTATACACCAGTCGTAATAGCTATTTTCAGCAGTTTTAGATACCGATGCAGGAATCCCCGCAGGCACATAACCAAGCCTATTATAATACTCAACACCCGACTCGCCATCACTGCTAGATGTATAGTCGTGATTTGATGCCGCTACCAACGCCTCAAGAGCCTCTTCAGCATTAATACCACCTATACCCTTAACAATAGCTTCACTAATAACAGCAGCAGCAGGATAACTAATCATACACGTGTTATCATGACCACACAGCTCCCATAGCGGAACAGTGCCACCAGTTTTATGACGGCTTACAAGCGAGTTTACTATATCGGTTGTAACTTCATGCTCAGTAATTGAAAATAGAGGATGCACTGCTCTAAAAGTATCCCACAGCGAGAAAGTGCTATAATTTGTAAACCCATCAGCATTAAGAATCTTACCTTGCGCCCAGTACCTACCATCTACATCTTGCGATAAGTTTGGCTGTATCATGGTGTGATATAGACCTGTATACAAAATACGCTTTTTCACAATATCATCGGTCTCAAACTGATATTTAGACAACTTATCGTTCCAGCTAGCTACTGCATTGTTATGAGCAGTTTTAAAATCTATATCAGCAGCCTCAGCAGCATAGTTTTTACGTGCCCCCTCTTGATCTACCATAGATATAGCCACCTTTAACTCAATAGCCTCGCCCTCAGAGGTATTGAAAGTAAGTGCTACCTTTGCATCTTTAGCTACTGCCTCAATTGCCTTTGTAGACTCCTTTTCAGAGGTGTATATAGTGTGAGATATAAATGGCTTCGAAAAGCTAGCAGTAAAATATGTGGTGCGCTTTCCACCCCATCCATTACTTGTACAATACCCCTCAACAGTTTCATTGTTTAATATTGATATATAAGTTTCACTTACACTACCAAATATTTTATTTGTAGGGTCGATAATAATATTCGACTCATCGCTCTTAGGGAATGTATAACGATGAATACCCGCTCGTGGTGTAGCAGTAAGCTCTGCTTTTATACCATAATCGAGTAGATCGACGCTATAATATCCAGCTGTTGCCACCTCCTTATCAGCATCATGCGATATTCTACTACGATATCCACTATCTGGATCCTCTTTAGTTCCAGAGGTAAACTGAATATCTCCTACGGTAGGCATTACTAGTATATCTCCTAAATCAGACCACCCAGTACCGCTAAGGTGTGTGTGGCTGAAACCCATAATAGAGCTATCAGAAGCGTGATAGCCCGAACACCAGTTCCAGCCCTTAGTACCACCATCGGGACTAAGCTGCACCATACCAAATGGCGTGGTAGCTCCAGGAAAGGTGTGCACAATACCATCAGTTCCAATAAAGGGATCAACAAATTCGAGCACTCCACTACTCTCTTTTTGTGCACAAGACACTAGAGTTGTTAGAGATAAAAACAGTGACAATAATTTTTTCATTTTGTAGTTATTAATTATATATTAAATACTTATTTACTACAAAATTAGTTTTTTTTTAAATATAAATTTACCTTTGTAGAATAATATTTTAATAATATAATGAAACACCCTACTTAAAAAGGGTTCTTTTACGTTTACAACATATCATAAACATCTAATAATAAGAATATTAAAAACTATAAAAACGAGTATGAATTATTTTAAAAAAGCAACATTAATTTCAGGTTGGATAGCCTTCGCTATCAGCTTAACGGTCTATATTATGACTCTTGAGCCTTCGGCGAGCCTTTGGGATTGCGGTGAATATATCGCAACTTCCTACAAAATGGAGGTTGGTCACCCTCCTGGAGCACCATTTTTTATGATGCTCAACAGAATATTTACTATATTCGCTCTCGACACCTCGTCGGTTGCTTATGTGGTTAACTTAGCGAGTGGTGTATCGAGTGCTCTAACCGTCGCTTTTTTATTTTGGAGTATAGCGCTACTTTCACGCTCACTGATGAAAAAAGATGAGCAGACGATCACAACTGGTGAAACATGGGCGGCAATTGGTGCGGCGGCTATTGGGGCACTAGGTTACGCTTTTACCGATACATTTTGGTTTTCGGCAGTCGAGGGCGAGGTATATGCACAATCATCTCTATTTTCAGCCATGGTATTTTGGGCGATTCTTCGTTGGGAGAGCGAAGCACATGAGCCACACGCTAATAGATGGCTTGTGTTTGTTGCATACCTTATGGGACTATCTATTGGTGTTCACCTTCTAAACCTGCTAGCTATTCCAGCAATTGTATTTGTATATTACTATAAATTCAACCCTGTACGAAGCAAAAAAGGGTGGGCTAAAGCCTTTGGAGTAGCTGTTTTGATTTTAGCGTTTGTTTTATATTTTATCATTCCTCAAACTGTAAACATTGGGGCTAAATTTGATGTATTATTTGTAAATGTATTTGGACTACCTGTAAATAGCGGACTTGCTGCCACCTATATTGCAATATTGACTGCACTAGGGTTTGGTATATGGAGAACATACAACAAGGGTAAAGTCTTTTTAAATACTCTACTACTATGTGTAGCTGTTATAATTGTTGGTTATGGCACCTATGCTACTGTAATTATTAGAGCGCAGGCAAACCCTCCAATGAACTCGAACAACCCCGATAACCCACACACTCTACTCTCTTTTCTTAATAGAGAGCAGTATGGTAACCGACCTTTGATATATGGTGAGTCGTATGCCTCTACTCCAATTAGCAGCACAACAGAGAAGGGATATGTATATGACGAGGCTAAAAAAGAGTATATCGAAATAGAGAAGGTAGCAGGTTATGTATATGATGACGCTTCAACAATGTTTTTTCCTCGTATGTATAGCTCATCACACGCAGGTGAGTATAAGAGATGGGGATCTATAGATGGTAAAGATATAAGAATAGGAAACAAGATGGTAGAGGTTCCAACGGCACTTGATAACCTTAGCTACTTCTTTTCATATCAGCTAAACTATATGTACTGGCGTTATTTTTTATGGAACTTTGTAGGTCGACAAAATGACACA